>JABEUO010000142.1 GCA_013044415.1 Acidimicrobiaceae bacterium | reverse complement strand
CTGTTGTGGTTGGTGCCACCGTCGTGGTCGGTGCCACTGTCGTGGTCGGTGCCACTGTTGTGGTTGGTGCCACCGTGGTCACTGTGGTGACCTGAGTAGAAGAAGGCACCGATACACCAACGACCTTCGCTGTGGAGCTAACGAGTTGTTGCAGACCAAGCGGCAATGACCCGGTCGCCGCAGCGGCTGCTCCACCGGTCAGCAATACCGTTGTAAGAGCGGCGGCGGCAGCCTTGGTAGTAAATAACCTCGTCTTCATCGATCTCCTCCAGCTCAACGGAACATTGCCCGACAAGGAACCAAACTCCTTGCGCATTGAGGCCAGGATCATCTCGGAGTTTGCAAGCTCCGCCTCGGTACCCGACGCACCTAGGACGTTTCGCAGGCCATCGACAACAACTTGATGTGAAGCAGGCAACTGGAGATGACATTCCTCATTCTCCCATCCTGAAAACTCCACCTTCGAATCCCGCCGAATCATTAGAAACCCCTATACCCAATCACGCTTGGATACCTTCTAAATCGCCTAGGCCATAGGTTTTGTTACGCTCTGAAAAAGATTTCTTCCGATCTTGTTTTGGGTCGGAGCCAGTTGGCCAGTTTGCGCCAGAGAGTTCAACGAGCTTACTGATAGCTCGAAAGTAATTAACTCTTACGTAACCCTCGGACCTTCCTATGTGCTGGGCGACTTGCGATGGAGACAGGTCAGCTATCACCCTTAGTGCCACAATTTCTGCTTGAACACCGGGGAGCATCCTAATCAAGGAGAGCGCACTATCTAAGGAAAGTACATCCTCGATGGCCCGAGCCGTAGCGTCAAACTCCAATGATGGCTCATCTTTGAGTTCTCGAGTCTGCGGCCTCCTTGAGGACTTGCGCAGTTCATCTATGACCCTTCGACGTGCTATAAAAAAGACCAAAGGCTTAAGACCCGAAAATTCGCCTTCGAAAGTGTTCAGTGCCCTTGCAAATCCGATCCATGTCTCTTGTGCGACGTCTTCGGCGTCGTTTACCGACCAGGCCCTAAGGTACCGCACTAGCTGTGGATGTATCTCGGCTACGAAAGCATCCAGAAGCTCAGGATGGTCCCGAAACTCGGATACGACGTCTACGGGCTTCGAGGTTCCGAATGAATCTTGGCTTCTCTTGGCCCTAATCATTGATCACTTCCCACAAAACAACTATCGGCAGCCACTGTAGGTGAGATTTAGAAAAACTTTACGCTATCAGTGGGATTTTCACTTACTACCCGTTGGACCACCCAATCAATTCTCGAATTAGACTGACAACGCTGAGTTGGCCGGGTGGTCGCGGGTCGCCAAGTGCGATCTGAGGAAGGTCGGGGCTCCACAGGGCAGGATGCTGGCTAACGGCCAGGCGAGGCGACTCGACGGAAAGTGCAACAGAGAGTAGACCGCTCCCTAGGGAGCAAGGGTGAAAAGGTGCGGTAAGAGCGCACCAGCATCGAGGGTAACTTCGATGGCTAGGTAAACCCCATCCGGAGCAAGGCCGAATAGGAGGATGGGCTGCCCGTTCGCACCGGATCTCCGGTGCACCTCCTGGTGGGCTGCATAGATGGATGACCACACAAGTCACAGTGTGGCTGGACAGAACCCCGCCTACAGGCCAGCTCAGCACCCATGGCGGGGTGCAAATTGATATGTACCTAACGGTGATTAAGGCACCTAAGGCAGGAGCATAATCCTGTCGCACTCCTGGCATCTTGGAAGCATCTCTGGAGCAAACTCCTTGGACTGCTTGAGTCTGGTCAATTCAAGAGGTGAAACCTTGACCCTACAACCCAGGCAGACTCCTTTTACCACATAGGCAAAAGCCCTTCCTAGCTTGGCGCTCCTTAGCCTTTCATAGATAGGCAGAAATTCGCTAGGTAGCTCTTTGACCAGATCTGAACGCTGCTTTTCTAGACCATCCACTAAGTCATGAGAATCGAGTACTTCGGTATCGTACTCCTGTTTGGTTCTTTGAAAAACAGTGTCCAATTCAGCCAGTTCGCCATCGATCTCATCTTTTTTAGCACTGAGATCCTCGAAAGACTCCATGATCTCAAGCTGTCGAAGCTCGATCTCCTCGGCGCGGACGTGCAAAACTTCAATCTCGTGCGCTAGCACCTCGACGTTGCGATGGGATATACCAAGCCCCTTCTGCTCAGCAGTCTCTAGCTCCGAGAGTTTTTTTGATATCAGCTCAGACTCAGCAGAGAGTTCGCTCGACTCTTCCTCTAGTTCGCCGATGCCGCCGTCTACTACCACCAGTCGTCTCTCGGCTTCGGCCCGTTCGACTTCTAGCTCGGAGAGCAACTTCCGCTTCAGGCTCCTCAGCAACAATTCACTGCTGTGAGCCACCTCGTCGTCAAGCCTGGCTAACTCGAGGAGCTTTTCGTAAGATATGGTCATTCTTGTTCCGTCTTGATCGTCCCGTCTTTTGAGGGTATCAGCCCGGAACCAAAGGAACGGCCGTAGTTGGCGGAACCGTGGTAGTAGGTACAGATGCCGTAGTCGAGGTCGTGCCCGTGGTAGTAGTAGTGCTTCCAGGAATTGTCGAGGTGGTCGTCGACGGAACCGTGGTAGTAGGCGGTACGGTGGTCGTTGTAGTCGGTGGAACAACACTGTTGCCGCTTGAGCCGTAAGGCGCCGACCTAGTGCCATCGGCTGCGATAATAGATCCCGGTGCATCTATCGGCACGATCAGTTTACCTGGAGGGATGAGCGCCAAATTTGGGGGCTTGAAGTTCAGCGGAGCCTGGTTAGCCATAGCCTTGGCCATAAATTCATGCCAAATCTCAGTCGGATATGTCCCTCCGTAAACGGGGATCCCACCGACGTCGAACATTGGCACCGACCCAGCCGGGTCGCCCATCCACACTGCGGTCACCAACTGCGGAGTAAAACCGTTAAACCAGGCGTCGGTAAAGTTGTCCGTGGTGCCAGTCTTGCCGGCCGCTGGCCTTCCTAGCTGTGCCGCGGTACCGGTACCTTGGGTAATAACGTGCTCCATGACCGCTATTGTGACCTTGGCATCCTGGGACGAAGCCACCCTGATACCCGGATTAGTCCGCTGAATAAGAACCTGTCCGTTTGATCCATCCACTGAAGTTATGAACTGCGGTGCATGGTAGACACCATAATCATCGATCGTCGCATAGGCATCCGCCATCTCTAGTGGATTGACGTCCTCCGAACCTATCGACATCGACGGGAGAGGAACCAATGGACTCTTCACACCGAGCAGGTGGGCCATGCTCACCACATTGGTAAGTCCGGTATTTATGCCTAACCTTATATAGGCGCAGTTGATCGAGTCGGCGGTCGCTTTAAGAATTGATACCAACCCAAATCCAGGCTCGGCGTTATTCGCCACATAGGGGTAGGGTTTGGTATTTGGGACCGTAAAAGTACATGGCGCAGTTCCGTCGATGGTGTCATAGGGCGAGTACCCCTGCTGCAGGGCCGCCATAAGCACGAAAGGCTTGAAGGACGAACCGGGCTGCCTGCCAGTTCCGCCAACCCCGGTGACAACGTCGTAGCCGCCGGCACCAGAAGCTGGATTTCCCGATACTAGGGTTCTAACCTGACCATTAGAGGGATCAACAGATACCAGTGCCGCCTCGAACTTTCCGTTAGTATTCGGCATACGGTCTTTAACTGCCTGCTCTGCGTATCCCTGCATTGTCGAGTCAAGGGTGGTGTGGATGGTGTATCCCCCAACGAGCAGCTGCTGGTACCTTTGCGTCGGAGTACTCCCCAGAAATGAGTATCTCGGCTCGGTCTCAAGTCTCCGAATCACTTCGGCTACAAATGCCGAGGGAACGCCGGGCAGGGTTCGATGTGAGACCGTCGGCAGTGGCTGTTTTATCGCTAAAAGATACTCGGCTTTAGTTAGGTCCCCATATTCCATCATCTGCTTCAGAGCCAGGTTTCGCCTGAACTTAGCCCCACTGGGGTTGTAAAAGGGATCGAGACCCGAAGGGTCTTCGATCAATGCGGCAAGTAAAGCTGATTGCGCCGTGTCAAGGTGACTTACACCCTCCCCGAAGTATGTCTCGGCCGCCGCTTGAATACCGTAGGCACCTTCACCAAAGTAGACGGTGTTGAGGTAGTCCTGCAATATCTGATTCTTCGAAAGCTGGTGAGTCAGTCGAAAGGCGATAAACACCTCCTTGATCTTCCTCGAAAGCGTCCGCTGTGGGGTCAGGACCTCCTGCTTGACAAGCTGCTGGGTGATAGTCGATGCCCCTTGCAAACCGGCTCCCCCGGTTGCATCTACCACGATTGCCCTACCTATCGACCGCAGATCGATTGCTCCGTGTTGGTAAAAAGTATGGTCCTCGACGTCCAAAATAGCCCGCACGGTAGTTTTTGGGACCTGGTTCAGGGTCACCGGAGATCTAAACTGCCCATTTCCTAGGGTATAGAGCTTCTGGCCATTACGATCCAAAAAGACCGTCGGGACGGCGAGTGGACGTAGGTAGACCGGCTGCGATAGGGTGCCCGATTCATAAAAGACCGATACGTTCCTAAACGCGGGGACTAGCAATAGCAACGCGCCCGCCAGAACGAACCCTGATATCACGAGCTCTAGAGCTAGCCTTATCCATCTGGCCATCGTATTTACACAACCCCCGCTGAAAGGTGCTGATGGCTTATCCAAGCCAAACACAATGGTTCAATGCACCGATTAGTTGTTCGATGACTCAGCCTATGGCCACTCAACTGTATTTCCCCTTAAAAATCCTCTAGCCTAGGCGGGCCAGCTGAAATTGAACTTGGTCATCAGATTCAGCATCGACGATAATCACCAGCAAGCGACTTGGAGTTTAACTCCGATTAACACTCTCGATCACTTCCGACATCGACTCCCGTTTGCCAGACGTTCCTCGCAAAATGAGCCTAGCACGGGAGGAAAGACGGATTTAGCATACAACGCTCCACTCTAGAGATCCGGCGGAGACTTTTGAGAACTACGGCATTCACCGGCCCAGCATCGAGCGACGGTCAAGCCAAAGATGGCCGAATGAGCACCAGCACGACGAAGGCAACTAAGAAGCTAGGGCCGGCGATTTTGAGCATCAACTTAGAGAAGGACGCCAAGGTAATCTCGAGCTTGAAACCCGAAACGATGGAAAACCACAGTATGTTCGCCAACGTCCCAGTCACCGCAATACCAGGAAGAATGTTTACCCCCAGTAAAACCGGCCATATCGAGCCGCCCAGTTTGCCATGTGCGCCAGCGAGAATTGCAGCTAGGCCGGGGAGATTGTTAATCACCATGGACAATACCCCGCTGCTAATCGAAAGTATCAACCAGCCTAAATCGCCTTGGTGGGAGAGAAAACCCGAAAGATTGAGTCGACCTCCGACTTCAACTGCGCAAATTCCAAGTCCACCTGTGGCAAGTGCAGTTGGGATCGGAATATAAGAGGCCCTAAGTCCTCCTCCGAAAATTATCAAAGCCAAATCGCAAAGGGTCGCTACTTCCCATGGAGCCACACCTACTCCCGGTCCAAAAAGCATTCCGCCGAGCATAACCAGTGATATCGGAAGGCCAATTCTGGCCGCCCTGGTCCGCAAGAGCCTTCGATGTATTACAGCAGAATCAGGGCGATCACCATCGACGGCATTTGACCCCCTAAAGCTCCGCTTCCAAAGAAAGTACCCAGCGACGCAGGCAATTACGGATGGGGGTCCCATGTGATAAAGCAATGATCCTGTGCTCAATCGCAGGTAATCAAAAGCGATTAAGTTGGTCAGATTCGATCCCACCAGTGGCGAAGAAGCTAAGAGTGAAAGAACCACCGGCTGGAAAGCGTAGGCAATTGGATCCCTACCCGTCGACTGAGCGTAGCGGATGTACAGAGGAGTTAGCAATACTACCGAAGCGTCGAGGTTGAAAATAGCGGTGGTAAGGGCTGCGAGTATCCAAAGGTAGGGGGTCGCATTCTTCGCTGGAATGGCTTCAGCCAAAACCTTGAAAAACCCTACCCGGTCGAGCATCAACCCCAGGGGAGCCGCCGTAAGCAAAAAGGCTAGCGAGGAGGCCAACGAAGTAAGGATCTGTCTATCACTACCGGTCAGGTGCCCTAGAAGCCCCAGCTCAATGAGCCCAATGGCCAGGGAAAGGTAGGCCAAACGACGGTACTTGAAGACCATCAGCGTAGCTAGAGCCGATAAAATTAGCCCAACAGCCGCTAGCAGCAAGGATAAGCCCACAGACCTACTACCAAAAGGAAAACCTAACCTCCGCTAGTCGCTCGAGCTCCTACCTGCCGACTGGTACGTAACCGCCTTTACCCATCATGTAGGAATCTTCGAAACTCAGTGAGTCGTCGACACCGCCTCTGACCTCGGTCACCCAATAGAGTCGTCCCTTAAGTATCCGCTCAACGCCTAGCTGCAGGGTAGAGGAACTTATAGCACAAGATGAACAGGACCCTTGCAGGGCGACTTCAATTACCCCTGAATCTGGATTCGCCGAGACCAAGATAAGGTCTCCACCGTCCGCCTGGACTGCTGGTCTCATCATCTCGATAAGACCAGCGACATCCGAAAGTCTCTTTTGTCTCTCTTGATCACTTAGCATTAGTCACTACTCCGCACACTCGTCTATTTAAACTAACAGCGTAGTAGAAACTATTCCACTATTAGTGCGACTCCCCTGCAAACCTGTCGTAAGAGGCCTTGATCTCTATCTCGGCCTGCTCAAGGTCCGCCCAGCCCTCTACGGTGACGGACTTGTTCGGCTCAAGATCCTTATAGCGAGCAAAAAAATGCGCAATCTCGGCCTTTACCTGCTCTGGTACATCGCCGAGATCCTGGATGTGCATCCAGCGTGGATCCTTTTTCGGAACGCAGAGGATCTTTGTATCCCTGCCGGCTTCGTCCGACATCCGAAATACGGCTACCGGCCTCACCTTGACCCGACAGCCCGGGAAGGTGGGGAACTCCAAAAGCACCATTGCGTCTAGTGGATCCCCGTCTTCGCCCAGGGTATCTGGTATGAATCCGTACTCCACGGGATAGACCATGGATGTAAAAAGTGTCCGGTCGAGTGAAATAGCTCCGGTCTCGTGGTCGACTTCGTACTTGTTGCGCGAGCCGCGCGGAATCTCAATTATTGCCTCAAAATCGGACAAGGAACTCCTCCTAATACGCTGATTAACTCAACGCCAAGATGCTATCAGCCATTAGCACCCGACGACGAGACGAGCGCGATAAAAGGGTGGGGGTTCTAATTTGGTATAGGAACGAAAGAAGATCTCTTGGTAAAGCTTGAAAGCGACTCGAAATTTACTCTTTATCTATTGGCGATCATTGCCGGAGTGTCAGTCGCTAACACCTATTATCTCCAACCCCTCCTATATGTAATTTCTCGCTCCTTCTCTCGAGATCCAAGGACCATTGGCACCCTGGTAACCCTGGCCCAGATCGGGTATGCGCTAGGCCTGGTAACTCTGGTTCCACTAGCAGACCGTATGTCAAAGAGGAAGCTAATCTCCTTCGGGCTGGCACTAGCCTCGTTGATTTCACTCCTACAGTCCCTCACCTCAAGCTTTGTAATCTTTGAAGTCGCTGTATTCCTGGTCGGCACTGTTTCGATCGTGGCACAAGTCGCAGTTGCCTTTTCGGCAACAGTCTCGACCGCCGAGGGGCGGGGCTCCGCCGTATCAAAGGTGATGGCTGGCCTGCTAAGCGGAATCCTTCTCGCCCGAACAGCCGCTGGAGTGGTAGCGGAGATCGCGGGGTACAAAACCGTCTACCTATCAGCCGCACTTTTGGGACTCGCCTTAGCGGTCTTCGCGTGGTTAAAACTGCCGAACGACCGACCAGTCCACACCCTCTCTTACCCTAAACTGCTCTCCTCGACGGCGAGGACCTTCTTAGAGTCAAAGCTTCTGAGAAGGAGAGCGTACTTCGGCGCCCTCGGTTTTGCCGGTTTTAGCATCTTTTGGACGGTCCTGGCTCCTTATCTATCGGTTGCGCCCTTCAAATTGAACACGGTCCAAATCGGCTTCATCGGCATAGCGGGACTAGCAGGGGTCGGGGCGGCGAGAATGGCGGGTTGGGCGGTTGACCGAGGATACGCCCGGATCTCGACCCCAGCCAGCTGGGCAATTATCGCCGGCTCATTCGTTGCCTTGTACGTTGCCAGGAACTCACTTGTTGCTATAGTCATTGTCGCTGCGACGCTCGATCTAGGTATACAGGGAATCCATATCACTAACCAATCGATTATCTACCGAATCTCTCCCGATGCCCAGGCAAGAATTACCACGGTATATATGGGGACATACTTCATCGGAGGGGCCATCGGGTCGGCACTGGCGACCTACACCTACGCATACTTCCATTACGCCGGGACAGCGCTACTGGGGATAGGAGTTTCGGCACTAGGAATATTACTTTGGCTGACTGGCAGGAAAAAAGAGGCCAAACTAACAGCGAATATGAGCAAACATCAGCTAGGTCACGGCTGATCGACGCCATCTTCCAACCTGGTCCCTCGGCCTAAATTGCCTATTTCCTAACTTGCCTATTCTCGTTACCTGCCGGTGAACTTCGGGGCTCTCTTCTCCAGAAAGGCCGAAATGGCCTCTTTGAAATCCTCGGTAGATATATTGACGACCTGAGCCTGTGATTCAGCTTCCAGCGACCCCGCCATAGATCGGGTCATCGAATCGTTCAGCAACGCCTTGTTTAATGAAAGGGCAGTTGGAGGCAGGTTCGCAAGTACCTTAGCGGCTTCGGATACCACGTTGTCCAACTCCGTATCAGCGACCACCCGGTTGAGTAGGCCCATCTCTTCTGCTTTTTCAGCAGATATGACTTCGCCGAAGAAGGCGAGCTCTTTTGCCTTATGCAGTCCGATCATCCTCGGCAGAAGCCAGCTACCTCCGAAATCCACCGAAAGGCCACGCTTGACGAAAATCTCTGAGAATCTTGCCGAGTCTGACGCGTAGACGAGGTCACAACCAAAGGCGAGATTGGCCCCCGCTCCAGCAGCAATACCTCTAACTTTTGCGATGCAAGGCTTGTGCAGATGATGAAGCTTGAGGGCGATATCGCTAATACCCCGCATCCAACCTAGAGGCGTAGCTGAACCTGGAATCATGTCCCCAAGCTCAGCTCCAGAACAAAACGCCCCTCCGGCACCTGTTATAACCAAAACCTTCTGGTCGTTATCCGAAGAGAAGCCATCCAGTGCGGCGGAAAACTCAGACCACATCTTCAAGTTAAAGGCATTCTTGATCTCGGGTCTATTTAAACAGATCTCCGCAACCCCATCTAGGAGTTCATAAGTAATCGTTTCATACTGATAATTCACCTTAGGAATGATAGTACTACCGAGGCTCCAAGTCTTGTAGCCCAGTATTTCCTGGCGGCTCAGGGCAAAACAATCACCATTGATCGAAGTTCCATCTAACCATTCACTTGGCATATGAAGGCCCGCAATTGCTATCGCTGAACCGAAGATCCACACACGGGTTATGTCATCCATGTTTTTCTCTACCGATAGAGACGTCTTGTGGTTGCGAAAACGCCCTGGTGAAGTCGGCTCTTCGTCGCCATCACCTCAAATGAGCAAGCGAGCTGACCAATTCACCCGGGCTCGATTTGATTAGACCGCATATTGAATGGCAGCTACTATCATCTCCGCGTGGAGACTCCGAACGATAGCCCAAAGGATCCAGAGACCGGACTTGAAGCGGAAGTCCGCTACATACAGCCCTACCAGGCCAGGAAGTATTACGTCTGCCCGAGGTGTGGAGGAGACATCGAACCGGGCAAAGGCCATTTCGTAGTTGTACCGCTTCTATACCCCGACCTGCGGAGACACTGGCATAGGCATTGCTGGCTCCAGGTCCCAAAGAAATTTAGGACTTAGTATCCAATGACGCCCAGAGCGGAATCGAGGTCGCTAATAAGGTCTTCGATCGCTTCGATCCCTACCGATATCCGAACTAGTCCCACCGGAGTAGATTCCTCTCCACGATGGCGGCCACGTCTCTCGGCTAAGGTTTCCACTCCGCCCAAAGAAGTAGCGTAGGTCATCAGCTTCAAGGAGTCGCAGAAGGCTTCAGCTTGATCATTGGTGCCCAAGTCGAAGCTGACCAAGTAACCACTGCCCCTCATCTGACTCTTCACCAAATGGTATCCGTCACAACTAGGCAGCCCCGGATAGAATACCCTCTCCATTCCGAGCCGCTTTACCAATTCCTCCGTCAGCGCAGCGGCATTTTCCTGCTGTCTCTCAAAACGAAGAAACAGCGTTCGCACGCCCCTCAGGGCCAGAAACACCTCCATCGGACCCGGAATCGAACCAGAAAGGGTTCTTACCTCCCGCAGCTCGTCGGCTAGCCGCTCGTCCTTCGCCACCACGACACCCATAATTACGTCAGAATGGCCCGACAATACCTTCGTTGCCGAATGAACCACGAGATCGGCCCCCACCTTGAGGGGGTTTTGGATAACCGGGGATGCAAAGGTATTGTCCACGACGAGGACCGCCCCAGTGGCCGCCTTAATAGACACCCATTCTCTCAAAGGGTATACCCTGAGCATCGGATTAGACGGGGTTTCCAGCCAGTAAAAATCCGCCGGGAATGCCTCGTCACTACTTGTATGCGCCTCGTCGAATAGAAGCTGCGGGTTGGAAGAAACCTTCGGACCAAGCAACTCAAGCTTGAGGTTGCCCTTCTTTTGGAGTGAATCTGCCAAAAGACGGGTGCCACTGTAGCCATCGTCAACCATGTAGAGCTTCGAGCGACGGTCGAGCAGAGACAAAACCGCACTGGTCGCTCCTTGACCAGATGCGAAGGCGACTGCGTAACCACCTTCGAGCTCCCCTATCACCTCTTCGAAGGCCCGCCAGGTGGAATTGTCGTGACGCCCGTATACGCTCGTTTCACCTTTGAGGTAGGTGGATGCGAAGCTTACGGGCGGATTAACCGATTTTATAACCTCTTGGCCTCGCCCCATGGTGACAGCCTTGGTCGCATTCGACCAGTCATAGTCAAACACGAACCCTCCTCCCACTCAACGATCCAGCCCTTTGACTGATGCAACTAATGGTGGCCCACATACGATGGAAAAGTCATTCTGGGGTAGGCAAGACCTCGATGTTTACGTCTCGCCTGGTAATCACTGTGGCCTCTTGAATAAATCGAACCGGTCGGTACATATCCCACACCCAGGCATCAACAAGCCGCACAGTGACATACCCTTCGGTCGATGCCGACTCGGTATCGACTTCGACCGAATTAGCCAAGTAAAACCTTCTCTCTGTTTCAACGACAAACTTGAACAGAGAGAGAACTGCCTTGTATTCCTGGTAGAGAGCCAGCTCAACTTCGCTCTCAAAGCGCTCTAGATCCTCGGCACTCATCAAGACGTCCGCGGTAAATGGAGGTCCCTTTGTAGGGGGACTAAAGCAAGTCCGAGAGAGGGGAAACTCCCCGTCTTACCTCTTCTCCTTGATCTTCGCGGCCTTTCCAACCCTATCTCTCAGGTAGTAGAGCTTGGCCCTTCTTACGTCTCCACGAGTCAATACCTCGATCTTGGAAACGATCGGTGTATGCAAGGGGAAGGTCCTCTCGACGCCGACGCCAAAGCTCACCTTGCGGACGGTAAAGGTCTCGTGTATCCCACCGCCTTGACGGCGAATGACTACGCCCTGAAAAATCTGCACCCTCTCGCGGTTTCCTTCGACCACCCTAACGTGCACTTTAAGCGTGTCTCCTGGGGCAAACTCTGGGATTCCTTCTCGAAAAGAGTCTCTGTCAATAATGTCGGTGGGGTTCATATGTCCTCTTGGCTCCTGGTGTGCACTTCGACCATCCAAGCATAGCCGTACTTGGTCAAAAGATCAGCCTCTGATGGATCAAGCCCTCCGCGCTTTTCGATCAAGTCTGGACGGAGTCGAATCGTCTTGACAATCGACATCATCTTTTTCCACTCCTCGATCAGCTTGTGATTGCCCCCTAGCAGGACCTCTGGAACCTGCATTCCCCTAAACTCGGCTGGACGGGTGTATTGTGGGTACTCAAGCAACGAAGAGGAAAAGCTCTCCTCTACAACCGACTGCGAATTGCCCAGTGTTCCCGGAAGAAGCCGTATAGTAGCCTCCACGATCGCCATGGCCGCAATTTCGCCCCCTGCAAGCACATAATCGCCTATGCTGATAGCCCCGTCGGCGAGGGCGTCTTCAATCCTCGCGTCGTATCCTTCGTATCTGCCGCAGATCAGTGAAAACCCATCGAGTAGGGAGAGCTCACGGGCTAATCCTTGATCGAACCTTCGACCGGAAGGCGAGAGTAAAAATAGTGGCCGCGGTGGGTCTTGTTCTTCAACCGCAGCGAAAATCGGCTCGGGCTTCATCAGCATCCCCGCTCCTCCGCCAAATGGAGCGTCATCAACCGAACGGTGCACGTCTGTGGCCTTGGTACGTATGTCGATCACATTTAATTCAAAGACCCCAGCACGTATCGCCCTGGACGCTACGGTTTGAGAGAAATAACCCTTTATCAAATCGGGAAAGATGCTAAAGATATCTATCCGCAAAAGCCCAGCTCCCTAGCGAGTTCGACGTCAAATGCTCAGAGATCGAAGAGGCCTTCTGGGGGTTCGATAGTAATCGTATTATCTTCAAGGCCCACGACAAATACCAATGGTATGTACTTCCCGAGGTCTGTGGCCAATATATCAGAAGCCGGATTCGCGATGACATCTTGGACGGTACCCCATTCTCGTCCAGATGCCTCGACAACCGTCGCGCCGATCAACTCGTGCACGAGTAACTCGCCCTCGACACTCTCCGCCTCTGCGAGTATTCTTGCCGCCCGAAGCTTCTCCGCCTCGTTACGATCCTTGATCTCCTCGAAGCCAACTATTGGGTGGGCCTGGGTGCCCTTGACACTCTTAATGGTCAGCTCAAGCTCGTCGGACTTCACCTTGGCAACTACCCGAAGTCCCGACTTAAGGCGATTTGGCACGTTGGTAATACTCACCGTCTGGACCTCGCCGACTAAACCGTGCGGCTTAGTTATCCTTGCTATTTCAATGAGCATTTTGGATTCGGCCCGATCCAGTAGAACTACCTCGCTTCAGAGAACTCGACAGAAGTTTCGACTCCGTCTTTAGCCCCGGCCACCCTTACCAGGGTTCTAATAGCGTTGGCGATCCGGCCACCCTTGCCAATTACCTTGCCCATGTCCGCCGAGGGGACATAAACGGTGAATTTGACGGTGTTGCCGGTACGAGTCCATTCAACCTCGACCGCTTCATTAGCTGAAACCATAGAATGACCCAAATAGGTCAGGAGATTGATTGCCTGAGTCGGCTCTGGTTCGACGGTATTAAAATCCTGTTCGTCCGACATCTCTAACCCTTACTTGCTGGCTTGAATTCTGCCCAGGCACCCGAAATAACAAGCAGCTTTTGGACGGTCTCCGTTGGCTGAGCACCATTTTTCAGCCACTTGAGGGCCTTATCATTGTCGATCTGTACCACAGAGGGTTCCGAGCGGGGAGAATAGTGGCCTATTACTTCGATAAACCTTCCGTCGCGAGGCGACGTCGCCTCTGCCGCAATTACCCGATACGAAGGCTGCTTCTTCTTACCTGTCCGTACTAGACGAAGCTTGACTGCCACTTACTTACCTCGCTACTTTTGCCGTCGGCCAATGCCGAAAATGAAAACTTACGTTAGGGCACACTTCCCCAACTTGAGCAGAGCCAGTCTAACGTTAAATAATTTCAGCCCTGCCTAACGTTTATTCCTTCTCCCTTTGCGGGCATTTGACTTTGCCTTATGTCTCCTCGTGGCTGAGGCCGGACCGATTCCCATCTGCTTCATCACCTTTTGCATCTCGGTAAACTGCTTGAGCAAGCCGGTAACTTGGTGTGACTGGACCCCAGATCCGCTAGCGATCCTCTGGCGTCTAGAGCCATCTATAAGCTTTGGATTGCGCCTCTCATCGATGGTCATTGACGAAATTATCGCCTCGATCCTGTTGATCTCCTTATCGTCGATGTCCACGTCCTTCAACTCCTTGGGCACCCCGGGAAGCATTCCCATAATCCCCTTTAGGGGGCCCATCTTCTTGACCTGCCTAAGCTGCTCTAAGAAGTCGTCGAGGTCGAATCGCCCTTCCATCATCCGGGAGGCGCCCTTTTTAGTCACCTCCTCGTCAAGAGTCCGCTCTGCCTGCTCTATCAGGGTCAGTACGTCCCCCATGCCGAGGATCCGGCTGGCCATTCTTTCCGGGTAGAAGGTGTCAAAATCTTCGAGCTTTTCTCCGGTGGATCCGAAGGCTATCGGCTTACCTACCACCTCTTTGACCGACAACGCTGCGCCACCCCTGGCATCTCCATCGAGCTTGGTCATGATGACACCGTCGAGGGAGAGCGTCTCATTGAACGCCTTGGCCGTGTTCACCGCGTCCTGGCCGATCATCGCGTCAATCACCAAAAAGGTATAGTTGGGCTGCACGGCATTAGAGATCGACGATATCTCCGCCATAAGGCTCTCGTCGATAGCCAGTCGTCCGGCGGTGTCGATGATAACGATATCCCTACCGACTCTACGGGCTTCGTCTATACCGGCTTTTGCCACCGAAACCGGGTCTGTCGGCTGCGAAAAGACCGGGACCGACGCTCTTTCTCCGAGCGTCCTAAGCTGCTCTACTGCAGCAGGGCGCTGGAGGTCTGCTGCGACGAGTAGTGGACTCCGTCCATTCCTCCTGAAGTGCAAGGCCAGCTTTGCCGCAGTAGTAGTTTTACCCGCACCTTGCAAACCCGCCAGAAGAAAGATCGTGGGTGGCTTCGAAGCGTAGCTTATCTTGAGGGACTCGCCACCTAAAACTCGCACCAGTTCGGCGTCGACCGCCTTGACGATCTGCTGCCCGGGCGTCAGCGACCTCGATGCTGCGACTCCAACAGCGACGGACCTAATCCGCTCGACAAAGTTGTTTGTGACACTCAGCGCCACGTCGGCTTCCAAAAGAGCGGCCCTGATCTCGACGAGGGCCTCGTCGACATCAGCCGGGGACAGTCGCGATTTGCCCTTGATGCGGGTCAGTACGGAATCGAGTCTGTTACCAAGTCCGTCAAACATTTAAACTCCCTAAAGCTGTTCTAGCAAAGTAAGTAAAGAAAAAGGAAATCGGCCGAAATGGCGACCAAGTATCTCGGCTCCGAGGGCTAGCCGCATATTTCATCGACGAATGTCGCAGGGTCAAATGGAACCAGGTCGCCCATTTTCTCACCTGTTCCGACGAATTTAATCGGGATTCCGAGCTCCCTTTCGATTGCAAACGCTATTCCACCTTTTGCCGAACCGTCGAGCTTGGTAAGTACCACTCCGGTTGTTTGGGCGGCCTGAGAGAATGACTTGGCCTGGGAGAGTCCGTTCTGCCCCGTAGTAGCGTCGACCACCAGGAGGACCTCGCTTAGGGTACCCGGCGCCTTCTGGGCGACTCTGTGGATCTTGGCCAGTTCACCCATCAGGTTGGAGCTCGTTTGGAGCCTCCCTGCGGTGTCAGCAATGACAACATCTGCACCGATAGCTTTGGCACGAGACGCCGCATCGAAGATCACCGACGCCGGGTCACCCCCTGAGCTACCCTTTACAATCTCTACATTTGCTGCATTCGCCCACTGTTCGAGCTGTTCCGAAGCCGCCGCCCTAAAAGTATCGCCAGCCGCAAGGATAACAGAGGAACCACGGCTGGTTAGGTAGTTTGCCAACTTCCCGATAGTCGTCGTCTTCCCCACCCCATTCACTCCGACGAGCAAGACCAAGTTTGGGGCCTCGCCGAAAAGGGTCAACGACCTCTCCTTGCCCTCAAGATCGGCCAACATCTGTCGCCGAAGGAGGTCGATCGCCTCGACAGATGAGTTGAGACCGGTCTGCCGAAATGCATCTCGTGTCTTTGACACTAGATCTCGCGAAATCTCAAGACCAATATCCCCTAGTATTAGGGTCTCTTCGAGTTCGCTCCAGAACTCCTCGGATAGTCCACCCCTCAGCTTCATCCTCGACAATGCCGCCCCAATGACGCCCCTCGTCTTGGATAAACCAGCGGACAATGACTTCGGAGGCTCTCTCTCCTCGACATCTGAAGAAACAACAGATGCTAAGTTGTCGACCGGCGCCTGCTCGGTTACAACCGAAGCGGCCTTCTCGTCTTCCCCACCCCTCGCAGTTAGCGTTCCAGGTGGAGCGGGCATGACCTTCTTCGACGAAGTTGACAGCCTAGATCTACGCTGTCGGGAGATGTAAACGCCACCTGCGGCGACCACCAAAACGGCAATTAGGTATACGAGTACTAAGAACAAAAGGTGCATTATCCATCCAGAATAGGAGCCCACGATGCTCTCAGCCCTTACCGACCGATATTAGCGATCTATCCGATGGGTCAGAGTCTGAATTAAAGAGGCCAGAGCTAAAGGAGACGAGTTACCCAAGGGAGTGGAAGCATCAGTGAATCAACTCCTGTCCCATGCCATCATTTCGGTCGCAGCAAAGCACTAGCCCGTCATCAAAATGCCCAGATCAAAGCTGGTACTCCGATTGTGCGCTTGAGCCATCAAGAGTTACCCAATCCTCCGACGGATAATCCAACTAGCTGGCCGACGGCCCTGAACTGAATAGCCCAACCCCTCTTAGAGGGCCGCTGTTGTCAATTGGCTACTAAAGCGACTTGGCTACAAAAGCGACTTGGCTACAAAAGCGACTTGGCTACAAAAGCGACTTGGCTACAAAAGCGACTTGGACGTATCAGTCTGTGGGTGAAATATATTCGGTGATACGGCAAGGTGAGTTCCCCGCTCTAACCACGGCAAAGACTAAGGATTAGCCATATCAAACTCTCGGCCGGTGTGAACTTGTCAAATTTGTCCTCCTCCAAGGTCGTCTTGGTTGCCTGAAATCCACCCCTCAACTGATCCGAAGGGCCCTAGTCCGTATTGGCCAACAGAAGAGCTAAGCCTCCACCTTGATCAACGGAAGCCTTTGGGAAATCTCCTCTCGTATGATCTTGGTGGTTCCGCTATGGTCCATCGTCGCCCCAAGGAGTACGTCGGCTACCTCCATGGTTCTTTTCTGGTGACTAATCACCAATAGTTGCGACGATGATCTAAATAGGTCTAGCAGGCCTAGGAAGCGGCCGAGGTTCTTGTCGTCGAGGGCGGCCTCCACTTCATCGAGGATGACAAACGGAGAGGGTCGAGACTGGAAAACGGCAAACAAAAATGCCAGCGCAACCATCGAACGTTCACCCCCAGACAGGAGCGACATCCTCTTGACCTTTTTCGAGGGAATTGAAAGTTCGAACTCTATCCCCGACTCGAGGACGTTTGCCGGATCTAGGAGTACCACCGAAGCCTCTCCCCCAGGAAAGAGTTCGGAGAAGATGTTGTGGAATGATCTGTTAATGTCCTCCAACGCAGAGATAAAAATCGCCTTCATCTCACGCTCGATCTGATGAGTCACCTTTGCCAGTTCTCTCCTTGACGACCTGACGTCTTCGAGCTGTTGCTCAAGAAAGGTGATCCTCTTGTTAGCTTCGTCGAGTTCGGACTGAGCATAGGGGTTTGTCGGGCCGATCTTCGCTAGCTCCGTCTCCAGCTCTTCAAGCTGCTCGGCAATATGGGCGGACGATGAAGCCGCCGGCAAGGGCGCTGCCAGAATCTGTTGCTCGGTCATCTCTAGATCACGAGAGAAACGTTCGACACTCGCTGCATAGATGGTTCTCGCTTCGGTGGAAATAAGCTCCTTTTTGTGCAACACTTCATTCAATAAGCCAAGCTTCTCGCCTATATCGGCTTTAGTCGTCGAAATTCGAGAGAGCTGCTCTGCCTTCTTATTCAACACCCCTACAACTTGCGAGGAGAGTCGGGAAAGATTCCCCACCGCTTCTGACAGGAGGCCCTCTACCTCACCCAGCAGGCCGATCTGGGTCTTGACTTTGTCAAGCTCGCTCTGAATTTTTTCTCTCTCTTTGGCCTGGATAACTAGCTGTTCGGAGACCATTTCCTTTGAAGCCACCGCTTCAGCTTCGGCGGCGGTAGCCAACCTCTTTCGCTCCTGAATGGCGGCGGTTTTCAATCTGAACTCCGACTGAAGTACTTCTAGGGCTTTCTTCTTCCTGTCGAATTCTGCCTGGCGGACCTCCAGGTTCGACACCAACGCCTCAAGATCTGACCTCGACTCCTCCTGCTTTTCTAATTCCAACACCGTCTCTTGGAGTTGCAACCGTTGATCCACGAGACTCGCTTCGACCTCGTTTAACCTTCGAGAAAGCTCCTGTTTTTCAAATGACTTGTTTGAAACTTCGCCCTCGAGGCCCGACACTTCCTTGCTTCGGGCCTCTTGGAGAACCCTTCTCCTCTTGCTTGCGGTGTTAAATTCCGCTAACGATTGCTTAGAAACAGATAGCTCCGCTTCGAGAAGTTCCAGTACCTTCGAAGCCCGATCGAGTTCAGTACTCCAATGGTCGAGTCTCTGTCTCGCCTCCATTAGGTCAGAAAGCGGAAGGGCTACCGACGTCCCAGGAGCAAATAGGGTAAAGTCCCGTATCAGCTCGCCCGAGCGCGTAACAAAATCAAACTCCGGGAAGTCCTGAAGGTAACCGATGGCTTCCGGAAGGTTTTCGACGACCCTTACCCTTTTTAGTTGACCTCTGACAGGTTGCTCTGCCCTAGGGTCTGAAAAGATCAACTTTGAAGTCAGTTCTTCACCCGGAGCATACCGGGAAATGTCTTCCTCGCCCGGTTCATTTCCCCAAGGCCCACCGGAGATGATCGCTGAAAAACTACTACCGTCACGTTTGAAATGTAAAAGGGCCTCCATTGCAGCCTCGAAGGTTTCCGCCAAAATTGAGGTACTTAAATGTCCAAGGACCGCCTCTAATGCCTTCTCATAGCCGTCTTTAGCCCCCACGAGCTCGAAAAGCCCTCCAATCACTCCTTCGAACTTTCTGACCTCGTCTATACGAGCGGCACGCCTCTGCTCACCAAGGATTGATTCGAGGGCCTTAGCGCTAGCCCTATTGGATGCAACCTCAGAACTCGCCTCGCTCACGACCTTACGCTGTTGGACTATCTTGGCTTCGATCTCCTCGATGGCATCTACTAATCGATCAGGGTCTATGGCGGCAATGGCGGCTTCAGGTTCAAAAGCTTCTTCAGCGCTAGCGGTTAGTTCTAGAAGTCTTCCCCTCGCAACCTCAAGGTCAGAATCCACCCCCATCGACCGCTTTTTGAGCTTCTCGATTTGGCCTTCCATATCGGTTATGGTTCTGGTCAGTCCGGATCTTTGTGCTACAAGCCCCGAAACCCTACCCGAAACCTCAAGAAGGGACCCCCTCAGCCTTCTAATCTCATCGGGATCAACCTCGAACCCTTTGAGCGACTCTCCTATAGATTCCAGCCGTTCCTGCTCCGAAAAGAGTTCTTCGGCTTCGCTGGAGACCTTTTCAAGTTCAGCCCTCGCCCTTTCAATGCGATCCTCAATGCGTTGAAGTTCTCCAGGCACAGTCATCTGTTCTAATTGACGTGAAAGGGAACTCTGTCTTTCACGAAGCCTGGTGGAAACTACTAGGTATCTGGTCTGCAATGCGTCAAGTTCCCGCTTGGCAACCTCAGACTCTCCCAAGGAAACATCCGGCTCGGGGGTAATCACCTCTCGGTCCAGAACGGCCAACTCGTCCCGTAGAAGCTGTATATCCGCCTTGATATGCTGCTTTACCTCTTCAGCCTTCTCGTATTCACCTAGATAACGTCTCAGAGTGGATCCAGCAAGGAAAGCCTTCAGCTCCCCCCGCCTTGCTTTAAGCTCTTCTGCCCTTGTGAATGCGACCGCTTGGGCTTGGATCGGTCGCACCTGCCTCTTGACCTCCCTAAGGAGGTCGTTCGCCCGTTCGACGTCTGCATCGGAACTCAGTAGGCGGCGTTCAGCCCTTTCCCTCCTCCTGCGGTGTTTGTGTATACCAGCGGCCTCCTCGATGACCTGACGGCGATCTTCTGGTCGACTACTTAGCATCTGGTCTATCTGGCCTTGTCCGATGATCACATGCTGGCTCTTGCCGAGGTGGGCATCTGCGAGGAGCTCGACCAAATCCACCAGTCGAACTTCAGACCCGTTTACGAGGTACTCGGAGTCCCCCGCCCTGTTCAGGGACCTGGTGATTGCGACCTCTGCGGAGGGAATCTCGAGGGTGGAGTCCTCATTATCGAGCACTAGAGTGACCTCGGCTCGTCCAAGGGCGGACCTCTTTGAACTACCGGCGAAGATGACGTCCTCCATCTTCTGGGATCGCAGTACCCTCGGGCCCTGCGCTCCAAGGACCCAGGTTATCGCGTCAACGATGTTAGACTTTCCAGATCCATTCGGCCCCACTACCACGGTCACCCCAGGTGAGAGGCTGATCTTTGTCGTCTCTGCGAAGGATTTAAAACCTTTCAAACTAAGGCTCTTGAGATGCATAATTAACGCCCGGATCCCTCTCGAAGTATGGCTAGCACAATGGTTGACAGGTAGGGCAGAAGTGCGAGTGGCGCCCTTGGAACTTTTCCTTCACAATTTCGCAACCGCACATTTTACAAGGCTGACCGTCCCTCTGGTAAGCCAAGTGAAAATTCTGAAACTGGCCGATCTCGCCAAAAAGATCCCGATACCTCTGATCCCTCAGCGAAGATCCACGCAATTTCACCGCTTCGAGCAGGGTCTCTCGGGTCGTTTCAGCCAGATATGAGATCTCATCCTCCTTTAGGGTCACACCCCTCCTCCGTGGGTGAATCCCGCTTCTAATTAGGATCTCGTCGGCGTAAATATTACCTATCCCACATACTTTCCGCTGGTCGAGCAGCTGTGCCTTTATTTCGGCTCGCGAATCGGAAATGGCCTCAAAGCCAAGTTGAAGGTCCGAGAAGCTCGCCAACGGATCTGCCCCGAGGTGTTGGAGTTCCTTTATCGGACCCGACCCGATTCCCGATGCAAAAAATACCCTACCAAAAGTGCGTGGATCACAAAAGATCAGTCTCCACTCAGAGGCCAATGCCAGTTCCAGATGTGTATGCGGAGGTAGTCTATCACCGTCACCCAACAGCAATAGCTGACCAGACATTCCGAGATGCACTACCAAGATGACAAGGTTATCCTTGCCCATCTCCCCTTCATTAATGAAGGTACGCCGAGTAGTACTTGGCTGTAGCACGGTTGGAACCGAAGAGAGGGCGATAAAGATGAACTTTCCCCACCTAAAAATACCGACAATGTAGCGTCCATTGAGAGGATGCCCATTGAGAAGTGCACGGTCAAGGTCTCGAAAAACCCTAGAGCTGGAGAACTGCGAGCTAAGAATCTGGTCACCCAACAATTTCCCTTGCAGGTCAGACCTGACCGTTTCGACCTCTGGTAGCTCCGGCACCTAGACCCCTATACCGAGTTGGATTAGCGCGTCCTTCGCAGCCTCCTGCTGTGCCTGCTTCTTTGAAACCCCCGACCCAACGCCAAGCAGATCTTCGTCTGCGTACACCTTGGCATAAAATTTCCTGGCATGATCTGGGCCCTCCCAGGTCATTTCGTAAGTCGGCACTAGCGAGCCCCGTGCGAGATACTCCTGCAAGCTTGATTTGTAGTCCCCTACGGCGACTGGATTGGCGACTGCTGCGTCTATCTCG
Organism: Acidimicrobiaceae bacterium; assembly: GCA_013044415.1. Taxonomy (GTDB): domain Bacteria; phylum Actinomycetota; class Acidimicrobiia; order Acidimicrobiales; family Acidimicrobiaceae; genus JABEUN01. The sequence continues at coordinate 3,159 of JABEUO010000142.1, read as the reverse complement.
TCACCAAGGAGTAGTGTTACAAATCCACGTGCGGCGTCAAAACCACACTCCACATAGCAAGCACCGAAAATAGCCTCAACGCAGTCGGCCAGGATAGAGCCCTTCGATCTCCCCCCGGAGGACTCCTCCCCCTTTGACATCTCTATCACGTCCCCGACTGAGTAACGTCTAGCAACTTCGGCGAGAACTGCAGAATTGACAATCGACGCACGGAGCTTTGTCAGCACACCTTCAGGGATGTCGACCAGTCGGTTAAAGAGGCAGTCTGAGATCGCAATCTGCAATACGGCGTCGCCTAAAAACTCCAACCGCTCGTTCGATTCCACATCATACTCTTTGACCAACGAGCGGTGCTTAAACGCCAAATCCAGGCTCTTGGTCCCTACCAATCCCGGTGGGAGGATATCGACCAAATCGCTGTTCAACCTTCTAAAGGCCTGGCTCACTGGACCTCCCTGTAGCGAATTCGAGGCCGCCGGACCCATGTCGCCACTCGGCGACCTGGGCGACATGCTATGGCCGACTAAAACCTGGCTTAGTTACTTCCCAGTTTCTCGGCCACATAGTCCACCGAATCCCTTACCGTCTTAAGTTCTTCGAGTTCTTCGTCTTCGATTCTAAAGACATGATCACCCTTAGAGAACTCTTCCTCAATCGCCTCAACAAGTTCGATCAGTGCGAGAGAGTCAGCGTCAAGGTCGTCAACGAAGGAGGAGTTCTCAGAGATCTTGGCGGGATCTATCTCTAGTATGTCCGCGAGGTGGTCTCGAATCGATTTGAAGATCTCATCCCTGCTGAGTGCGCTCATTGTTCATCCTTATCTGAGACTGGCTGGGTTCCCTTTAACTCCGGTCCAATCCAACAAGGTACACGGCATGGATCGATTAGCCTTCACTGACTTCAAACTCCGAGAAAAAGATACGCCGCCAGCGACATCCCCTCGCTACCCCTCGGCTATCGCCCTTCGAAGTCTGCTAACGAGATCATGTTCGGCAAGGGAAACCGCAGTAGCTATCCCATTGACAATCGCGTTGGGAGAGGAGGAGCCATGGCCGATGAGGGTCAGGCCTTCGACCCCGAGCAGCGCTGCACCGCCGTAAGTGTCTGCGCTTAGCTCACCTAGCAGAGGTATGAGCTTTTGGAGTGCCTTTTCGGCAAACTCTTTACCATCCTCGCCCGAGGATAGTGCTTCCAACACTGCCCTGGCTGCGGTCTTCATCGCGCCTTCCAGGGTCTTTAGAACTACATTTCCGACGAATCCATCGGCGACAACTACGTCTACCCGGTCCGACATGACGTCACGACCCTCGACGTTACCGATAAAGTTGATCCCGCGGACCTGCTTTAGTAGCTCATGGGTCTCTTTGACCAGGGAGTTGCCCTTCGACTTCTCCTCTCCGATGGAGAGCAAGCCGACCTTGGGAAACTCGATCCCTAGCCTCTCGGTAGCGTACACGGAACCCATGATCGCAAACTGTACGAGCCACGATGGCGAGCACTCTGCGTTGGCTCCTGAATCCAAAAGCGCAGTCGGTGTAGAGCCTGGAACCGGGATGGGGGTAACGATGGCAGGACGCGCCACCTTAGAGATTCTTCCCATCTTGAAGAGGGCTGCCGCCATTGCGGCTCCGGTGTTACCCGCCGAAAAAGTAGCCTGAGCTCTTTTGTCTCGAACCAGTTCGGCACATCTAACCAGCGAAGAATCCCTCTTCGAACGGACCGAGGAGGCGGGCTCCTCGTCCATTGAAATAACCTCAGTCGCCTCGACTAACTCCAGTCGATCGTGGGGGTCTAAAAGGGCGAGTGACTCGCTGCGGCCTACAGCAAGAATGCGAACGTCAAGCAGAGCTAGCGCAGCCTTGACCCCATCGACTACCACCAAAGGAGCCCCGTCGCCACCCTCTAGGTCTACAGCTACCGATACCGTCAACTAACTAATTAACCTCAACTGCCTGGCGGCCCTTATACCATCCACAGTTGCCACATACGTGGTGCGGACGCTTTGAAACGCGACAAGACGGGCAGGTACTCCTGTTTGGGAGCTCTAACCGCCATGCGCTCGCCTTTCGGCTTCGGCCCTTGGCCTTTGATGTCTTCTTCTTGGGTACAGCCATCACTACTCACAAGGTCTGAATCGTTAGCATAGGACTTCCCCATGCGCCGCTACAGGCTAGTATCCGCAAAGCAACTTCGCTGCAGCATTCGTCACCCTTCGTATGCAAAGGTGGCCTTTACAGAGGTCTCGCCTAGGTATTCTCTGGAAACTCCAGCTCAGAGAGGGCTTGCCAAACCGGGTCGATCGCCTTTTCTTTACAGTCGCATGTCCCTATATTCAAGTTCTGTCCACAGTATTGGCAGAGCCCACGGCAGTCATTTTTGCAAAGTGGGACGAGGGGAAGCTCGAGGACTAAGTTGTCCTTAATCATCTCGGCGAGGTCGACCACGTCACCGTCGAAGGGGTAGCTGTCGCCCTCTGGGTCCGCCCTCTCCTCGAAAAGTTCAATAACGGAGACCTTCATATCGCCGGAGGCCGGCGAGAGGCAACGAACACACTCCCCAGACCAGTTTGTCGATATATTCGCTTTGACGAGTATCCCCTCATGTACCGACTCGGCGACCCCTTCGAGGTGGATCACCTCATCGTCTGCAATCCACGATGAGGTGACATAGATCTCCGGTATCTGACCTTCTAAATCGAGATGCTTGACGATCGCAGGGTCCCGAAGCAACTTGGTAACGCCAAAACTGAAATCCCTATTCACCGGGACCACCGGTATCCTGGTCGAAGAAGGCATCCAACTCCGCTGAGTGCTCCCCGGAGAGTTCAGACGATTTCTCCAGCCCTACCAGGGGAGGTGAAAGTCTCTCCCTTCCTGCCCTTATTGTCTTGAGTGTGCGCTCGAGCACTATTTCCAGTGAGGCAAGCTTCTGATCTGCGTAGTCAGAGGCATCAAGCTTTAATTTCGAGGCCTCCTCTTTGGCGCTTTGGATGATATTTGATGCGGTCAAGGTTGCTTGTCGGACGATCTCTGTCTTTGCAACCAGCCCCTCCGACCTCGCCCGGGCGGCTTGCATGATCTCTTCGGCTTCTAATTCGACACGATCGAGAAACTCCTGCTTCTCGCGCAACATCCACTGTGCCTTCTTCAGTTCCTGGGG
>JABEUO010000141.1 GCA_013044415.1 Acidimicrobiaceae bacterium | reverse complement strand
CCAAAACTTACCAAGTGAGAGGATCATTGACTGGTGGCCAAGACTAGATTCCAAAGAGATACCGGGCTCCAGGCTCGCATGGGGCTGACCATTTTTCTTTTGGGCTTGCTGTATGTAATCTTCGTTGCAATCCTCCTTTCTATCGGCATTGCAACCGGGCTTGTCCTCGTGATTGCGGCGGCCATTCTCTTTGTGCAGTACTTCTTCTCAGACAAGATCGCACTCTTTGGGATGGGTGGACGGCTAGTCACCGAAGCCGAGGCACCCGAGCTATATCAAGTAATCCAGAGGCTCTGCACTTTGGCCGATATGCCGATGCCGAAGGTGGCTATCGCTAATACTGACATACCAAATGCCTTTGCAACCGGTCGAAATCCAAAAAATGCTGTGGTTTGCGTCACCGCTGGCTTGATGCGTCGACTGGAAAAACCTGAGGTTGAAGCGGTACTGGCCCACGAACTCTCGCACGTCGCCCACCGAGACGTTGCGGTAATGACCATTGCAAGCTTTTTAGGTATGGTTGCTGGACTTTTGACCCGGCTCGCCTTCTATGCGACCTGGTTCACGGGTGGCGATCGAGAGGGCAACAATCAGAACACAGCGATGATCGAAATCGGCATTATGGTGGTCTCGGCTGTTGTGTATGCAATATCCTTCGTGCTGATAAGGGCACTTTCTCGCTATAGAGAGCTCGCTGCTGACAGGTCAGGGGCAATTTTAATCGGCAGGCCAGCGCTTCTCAAAAGTGCACTGATCAAAATAACCGGAGAGATGGGAAGGATTCCCACCAAAGATATTCGATCGGCATCAGCGTTTAATGCCTTTTACTTCACTCCGGCGATCAAGCCAAATCAGATCAGTATCGGGTCGATATTCTCGACCCACCCATCCCTTGAGAAGAGACTCGCCCAGCTCGATGAATTAGAGCGGCAGCTGGGTACAGCCGAATAACCTATCAAAAAGTTCATTAGGCTCGAAGCCCACCTACATAAAACCTACTAATGACCATCCATAGGTTCGTCGCACACAAATCTGTCCTACCCCAAATACTGTTTTTGGGTGCGACAAATATCTAGAAGGGATAGGAATGGTTAAGTTTCTAGACGTACTCATGGGTAAGACAAAGCCGATAAAGGCTAACCTTGACCAGCTCTTCGCCTTGCCCTCGGCCGCTATCACACTATCAGTGTCTGCGAATCTCAAGTCGCTCAACACCGCTGCGGTTTGCTTCAAGCCCGCCTCCGGATCGGCTTTTGCGAATACATCTGCGGAATTTACCGAAGTACTCAAGGCGACCGCTGCCCCGGATGACTCCGGCGGAAAACCTGAAATAAGCCAGGTCAATGATTCCTTCGGATACAGCTGGGTGGTAATTTCGGGACAGGAACTTGAAAATCTAGTCACCCAAGTTCACCTTGTTAACAGGACTCTAGAGGACCACGGTTTCTCGCCACAGTTACTCTGTAGCGTCTTCCCATTTCAGGACGCCCTATCCAACCAGAAGGTCTATTGGATATACCTTTATAAGCAAGGTACTTTCTATCCGTTCGTACCGATAGGTTCAGATCGCCGAGACAATGAAAGGGAACTTTCATTGAAGTCAGTAGTGGGGATGGACTTGCCGGTTGAGAGCGACGTATCTCGTTGGTTTCCGATCTGGGAAATGCCCATTTGAGCTAGCCCACTAGGCTAAGAAGGACCGCCAAAAATCCGGGATATGAGGTGTCCACGCTCGAGGCATCCCTAATCTCCACCTCGCCATCGGCAACCAGGGAGCCAATAGCCGCTGACATGGCAATTCGATGATCGAACTTGGTCTCGATAACCGAAGGTCGAAATGGTCCATCACTACCGGTTATTACCATCCCATCCTTATGCTCTTCAACATCAACCCCGAAAGCCCGAAGCATACCCACAGAGGTCAAAATTCGGTCTGACTCCTTGACCCTGAGTTCTTCAGCTCCGGTGATCTGTGAAGTTCCCTCGGCCCGCGCCGCGGCAATCGCTAAAATCGGCAATTCGTCGATTACCGAGGGAATTTCATCTCCCCCGATATCGGTGGCCCGGAGTTTCGATGACGAAGCATAGATATCGGCCACCGAATCAGATTTCATTCGCAATTCGACCTGGGCACCCATACGCTTGAGAACCTCGAGGAAGCCAGTCCGCGTCTTATGCACCAAGACGTCCTTTACAAGCACCTCAGATCGAGGAGTGATCAGGGCTCCCACTACGAAGAATGCCGCCTGTGATGGATCTGACGGGACCCTCCAGGACTTCGCCTTGAGGGACGAGTTAGGATGAACGGTTATCCGGGTAGAGCCGCCAAGATCTACGATTTCGACGTCTACGCCGACCTCTTGGAGCATCTCCTCGGTATGAGGACGGGTAGAAACTACTTCGATAACCGAAGTTGGCGAGTCCGCCCTTAACCCGGCAAGGAGAATGGCGGACTTTACTTGAGCCGACGCCGGAAGCCCACTGAACTCGTGACCCTTTAGCTCCGAGCCAAGAACCGTTATTGGCGCCATCCTGTTTCCAGAGCGGCCAGTTATTCTCGCTCCCATTGAAGCCAGCGGTTCGATCACCCTGTCCATCGGACGTGAGTTGACCGATTCGTCGCCACTCAGGACAAAATGCCCCTGGTACCCTGCAAGCATTCCAGTAGCCAGTCTCAGCAGAGTTCCAGAATTACCCACATCTAGTATCTTTCGGGGCTCTTGAATGCCCTTAGACTCTATAACGATTCGACCGTCTGTTTCACTGACCACCGCACCAAGGGCTTCGACAATACCCAGAGTCGAATTGACGTCACCACCCTTTGAAATACTAAAAATTTCTGAGCGGCCATTTGCCAATAAGGACAAAAGCACACAGCGGTGCGAAATCGACTTATCACCGGGCGGCCGAACCTCGCCCGCCAAGCGTAAAGGTCCCGCCAACTTCCAAGAAAGATTCAAATCAGCCTACCTAACTATGGCGCGCCGCACCACAGCCCCAAAATGTAGTTCACCATCCCGCTATCCAGGAAGATCGTCTCGCAGCCCTCTGGCTCCATACTGATAAACATGTCGGAGTGAGGATCTAGCGATATCGGTTTCGAGGTGCATCATTAGCCTAACGCATAGCTTGGTTCCACCGACTATATCCAGCTCTCTCGCACAAATGAGTGGAACATCACCTAATCCGAGCTCTCTCGCCGCAGCTGCCGGAAACATCGAATGGATATCATCGGTCGCCGTAAAAAGTATCGAGACTAGGTGCTCTTTATCGACCGAATTACGATCCAACATCTCGCTGATGAGTTCTTTGGTTCGAGCCGTCACCTGCTCGATTGTGTCACGTTCTACGGTGGTTGCACCGCGTAATGCCCTTAGCGCCATGGGTGAGAATCTAGCGGCAGATTCTCTACCTTCTGGTCTGTTAATCTGAAGTCAATTCCACTCAGCCTTCGAGCGGAGTATCCGCCTCACTACGGTGCGGAATCCTCTCAACCGGAATAGACCCCATTTTACCCGCTTGGAAGTCCTCAAATGCGGCCTTGATCTCATCCTGGGTATTCATTACAAAGGGTCCATAACGAGCGACTGGCTCATTGATAGGTACTCCGCCCAGTATCAACACTTCCCAACCGTAAGATGAATAGCTTGGTTGGCTCAGATCTGCTTCGATACTTATCGCCTTACCAGAACCGAAAAGCGCAAGCTGCCCCTCCTTAGTTCTTGTGCGCTCCTTGCCTGACGTCCCGGATCCCAACAGGGAATAAACCATAGCGCTATGGCCCGCGGGCCAGTCCAATTCGAGTCTCGCCCCTGGAGAAATAGTGGCGTGGGCATAGATGATAGGTGTTTGGGTCGTACCCGGCCCTTCAAAACCGCCGATAGAGCCGGCAATAACTCGAATCAGTGACCCACCGTCATCGGAAGAGATGAGGGCGAGCTGGTTGGAGCGAATATCTTGATACTTCGGGGCGGCGAACTTTTGAGTAGCTGGCAGGTTTACCCATAGCTGTACGCCGTGGAAAAGCCCTCCTTTGACCACGAGCCACTCAGGTGGCGCCTCAATATGCAATATTCCCGAACCGGCAGTCATCCATTGTGTATCACCGTTGGTTATAGTTCCCCCACCGCCGTGTGAGTCACGGTGATCCATCACACCATCCATTATGTAAGTAACCGTCTCAAAGCCCCGGTGGGGGTGCCACGGAGTCCCTTTTGCTTCGCCGGGGGCATAGTCGACCGCACCCATCTGGTCTAAGAGCAAAAATGGATCGGCAAAGTTCAACCATCGCGTCGGAAACGGCCTTCGAACCGGGAACCCTTCCCCTTCAAGAGTCGAAACCGAGTCGAAGATTCCCTTGACTTTCTTAAACTCTTGCGTATCTGCGGTCGCCCGAGGCAACCTAGGTAGCGTCAAGGTGTCGGTATAAATGGCTGGCATGTTACCTCACTCTTTTAGCATCGACCCGGCGGGTATCGATGACTTCAAAGAGTACAACTTTGTTTAGTTTGCAACTATTCCTTTCGCGCTCGACGCTTAGCACGCGAAACAGCCACCTCCAGCTTGGTAGATTCCCTAACCGCTATCAATTCCGACTGAAAGAGGCTTCTATATTCTCCTGGTGCTAGACGATCGTCGGTTATTGGTCCAATCCTCGTTCGGACGAGCCGGATCACCCGGTGTCCTACCGCGTCCATCATCCGCCGAACTTGTCGGTTACGCCCCTCGTGGATGGTAATTTTTACCAAAGAGGGAGAGAGTAGCCTAACTTTTGCGGGATAAGTTGGACCGTCATCAAGGTCGACCCCTCTCCGTAATGAGGCTAATTCGCTCCTTTTGAGTACGCCATCGAGGTGTACGAGATACTCCTTCTCTACGCCCATGGATGGGTGGGTCAGTGTATGAGCGAACTCACCATCATTGGTCATTATCAAGAGACCTTCGGTCAAGAGATCGAGACGTCCAACGGAAAAGACTCGGGGTTCTTTTGGAACAAACTCCAATACCGACTTTCGTCCTTGCGGATCGTTGGAGGTTACCACGACACCACTCGGTTTATTGAGGAGGTAATAGACCAGGCCCGTTTGTGTAGAGACCTGGATCCCGTCGATTGACAAGGTATCGGTTTCCGGGTCCATCCGATCCCCTAAAACCGCAAGGGAACCGTTCACTTCTACTCGGCCGGCCAGTAGCATCTCCTCGCAGCTGCGGCGCGACCCGTATCCGAGACGCGCAAGCACCTTCTGGACCCTCTCCCTATTCGAGTCGACCTCGGGATACTCGATATCAGCCATCTTCTTTCAGGCTCGCCTCTATTGCTTCGAGAACTTCTGCCGATGGGACAAAATCTGAAAGTGGCGGGAGATCGGATAACGAGTCGACGCCGAGCCTTTCAAGAAATAGTTGAGTTGTTCCATAGAGTATCGCCTGGCCAGGGCCTCGATCCCTTCCAATAATTCTCAAATACCCTCGGGCTTGGAGCATTTTCATCACGCCATCAGAATTTACGCCACGAATTGCCGATACCTGTGCTCTTGAAACCGGCTGCTTATAAGCGACTATCGCTAGCACCTCAAGTGCAGCTCCCGATAGCCGAGGAGCAAGCTGCTCATTCAAGTACCGCTCTAATATCGGCGCCAATTCACCAGAGGTGCGAAGCTGATACCCTCCGGCTATTTTTGCAAGCTCAAATCCGCGTCCAGTACTTAGGTAAAAGCGCGCAATTTTGCCCATCTCTGCGATAACGTCAGTTTCGGACACCGCCAGTACCAATGCAATCGATTTCGAAGACACCGGGTCTGACGATACAAGCAGTATCGCTTCTATCGCCCTCTGAATTGCCGTCGCCGGCCCTCTGTCGCTCTCAAGGGCAACTGCCTCCGATTTAATAGCTGATACAGCGGCTACCTCCTGCGATGCATCGTCCAAATCAACTATCTCATCACTTGCTAGGTTCTGCTCCATACATCTCACTGTCAGGTTAGATCGCAGTTCATCAGCTCAACGCATCAAGGAGTGAGTTCATCTCCTGTTTTGCCCGGTCGGAAATCCACCCGAGCCAAACGACCCAAAGGTCACCCAGCAGCTCCGGTTGATTAAGCTCAATAATTCCTAACCGATAACCCTCCAAAAGTAACAGAAACGTAGCGACGACTTCGAGGCGCGAATCGCTCCAATCGACAAGCTCTGAAAAGCCCATCCGCTTTTTCTGTTCGAGTTCCGAAATGGTCCTCTTCCGTAGCAACTCGGAATCGATCCGTCTTTGAAAAAGATGGGAGTCATCTACGATACTTCGAGGCTGGGCGAGCATTATCGCCTTCATTTTTTCAAAAAGATCGCTAGTCGTCACCTCCGACAGCGGGTCAGACAGATTGAGTAATAGCTCTTTTGGAAAGCTACCCCTTCTCGGAATGCCCTTCGATGCGAGCACAAGTTGGTCCAAGATGGAGCCGGATGCGTCCTTGTAGATCTTTAGCTCGAGCATTTTGATTAGCAAAAGCTCACGTTCTCTGGTAAATTCCTCGTCCGCCTCGTCCTCGACTTCCTTGGGTGGAAGCAGGCGTCTGGATTTCATTGCTACTAGGGTTGCCGCCACACTCAAGAACTCCGAAGCACCTTCGAGATCAAAGGCGATGATCTCTTCTATCCGACTTAGGTAATCATCGACAAGTTTTGAAATTGAGACCTGCCAGAGATCGATGCGCTGAGCTGACACTAATTCGAGTAGCAAACCGATTGGTCCCGTGAATCCGGCTTCGTCAACACTTACTTTCAACTTAACCGCCTACGGTCTGTTTTGACCTTCATATCGCTTCGAACAGTTGCTTGGGCAGGTTTATGGTGCACACTAATTGCCGCTAGACCTATGAGCTAAATTATAAATTCCCCGTCCACTCACCGTTGGTACCGGTGAAGATCTCAAAACTCCACATGGCTATCTGTGCCAAAACCGAGCTGCCGTGTTCGTTGCAGAAACTCATAACTTCTCTAGGATTAAATGAGTCATTTGCCTCATCTGAGATAATCTTGATACCCGCCCAGGGAGTATTTGCGAGCTTGGCAACCTGTGCGACGCTGTAGATCTCCATATCAACGCAGAGCGCTCCCGGGAATCGATCCTTCAGGATCGCCCTTTCCGCATTTGAGGTAATCAGCCTATCGCCGGTGATGACCGTACCGATGTGAATCCGCGGGATCCGACCAAAAGTGTCGCTAACCCTTGAGGACCAAATCTCGTCGAGCTCGTCGGAGTACCCAGCGAGCAAATCGCCCATCCTCTGCGCAAGCTGAGACTCCTTTGGTTGTTGATGGCTTAAATCCGCTAGTGAACCAAGGTCAAAGTCATGCTGGAGTACCGAGTTGACCACCACAAGGTCTCCAATTCCAACGAGTTCACTAACCGCCCCCGAAAGCCCAAAACTCATGACCGCTGAAGGGGCAAACTTAATTAGCATTTCGGTGGCATGGGCAGCCGCTCGGACTTTACCCATCCCCGACTTGGTTAGAACCAGCTGGAACTCAAGGCCGCCATATTCCACCAGGCGGGTGTAAAACCTCCCCAGCACTCCGTCAACTACCTTGTACGGCTCGATCATCTCAAGGAGTCGGAAGAGCTCTTCATCCATTGCGAAGATTATCCCTATCGACTTCAAGATCACCCCCTGGTAGAACCGACGAACTCATCGACGACTCCAACAGGATATAAGTCTTGAGATCATTAGGTACAGTAGTTGCCAAAAATACATTCCAAGCAATTGCCGGGTGAATTGGAGTTGGCTCGAAAAAATTACCTGGTCGTCAGGTGACGGGCAACTCCAT
>JABEUO010000140.1 GCA_013044415.1 Acidimicrobiaceae bacterium | reverse complement strand
TCCAGCTCAAGTTCAAATGGCTTCAGTTCAAATGGCTTCAGTGATAAATCGCTCTAGGTGACGAAGGGATCTAACTTCGTATACGCCGTCACAATACTCTGCGTAGCGAGAAATGACCGAATCGCCGCTGTTCCAGTAGGCGTGTGGTTCTGGGTTCAACCAGAAGAGGTGCTTGGAGGCCCCATTGATCAGCTTTAGAACTTCCGGTTTCGCGGCGTGGTAGTTGTTTCTTGCGTCTCCACAGATGATAACGCTCGACCTCCTGGTCAGGTCGGTGTGATACCTCTCCCAGAAGCTTTCTAAACACCTGCCATAATCAGAATGCCCGTCCAACCAGACGACCTTCGCCTGGGTGTTGACCAGTCGCATCGCCTCGTTGATATCCTTTGCCGAGCTGAAATAACTGGTGACCTCGTCGACCTCATCTATAAAAGCGAAAGAACGGACCTTTGAGAACTGTGAACTCATTGCGAACACCAGTTGCATCGTGAACCTCGAGAAGCTCGCAACCGATCCAGACACGTCGGCGACCAGAAATATCTCCGGCTTATGTGGTCTGGGGGGTTTAGTAACCAGTTCGACCGGCGTCCCGCCATAGCTAAGCGACGCTCTCATCGTCTTTCGCATATCAACATGACGGCTATTCTGACTCCTGTGCTTCTGAGCGAGCCTCGCAGCGAGCTTTCGTGCCAATGGTTCGACCGTCCTTTGCATTCTCGCCAGCTCTTCCCGTGACGCCCTGACGATCTCTATGTCCTCGGGCAAGGTAACGGCCAAGGTCCTCGCTACTGCGACTGGTCCTCTATCCTCGACGAGCAGTTCGGTCACCTCCTTGGTCACTTGTGCCTTTAGGGTATCGACGAGCCTCTTCGCCTTTAGTTTGTGGAGCTTCCTATCTAACTCGGAACCGCCCTCTCGTTCTAAATCGGCTTCGAGTAGTAAAAGAATCCGTTCCAAGTCAATTTGGCGAAGGGTTCGATATGCGTAGTAGAGGCCGCTGACAGCCCTCCCCTTTTCGATTCCCCCAAACCTGCTCACCGCTTGACGGACATATCTGGTCAATTTCTCACGGTCATTTTGCAAAAGTGCCTTTGCCAACAGGTCCGTAAGATCTATTTCATCCTGGTAGTCCTGCTCCCCGGGACCCTCGAGGTCGTCCTCTCCCCCCTTGTGATCAAAGCCCTTGAGGCTAAAAAAGACCTCAAAGAGACGATCAAAGGCATCGATATGTAGAGGGTCCTTGACCATCGCGCACCTGAGGGAGTCCCTCAACTGATCCCGGTTCAAAAAATCTATCTCACTAAGGATGTGAGAAGCATCGATCAACTCCGATTGAGAACACGAGATTCCGGTCGCCCTCAGAGCGGTGGCGAAGCCGATTAGAAGTTCGAGCATAGCGCGCTAACTGCGACTCGAGGGGGTAAGTTCTTTTATCCCCGCCTCAACGTCAGACCTGTACTTCAATAGCAGATGTAGGGTATCTGGAACAACCGGGTCATCGAGGCTCACAATTCCCATCTCTAGCAGGGCCCTCGCCCAGTCAAGACTCTCCGAGATCGACGGGGACTTCTTGAGGTCGAGGCTTCGGAGTCCGGCTATAAAGCCCACGATCTGATTTGCCAGATGTGAATTCAATCCCGGAACCTTCTGCTCTAGGATCTCAAGCTCCCGCTCTGGCGTCGGGTAATCGATATACAAAAAGAGGCAACGCCTCTTGAGTGCCTCAGACAGGTCCCTCGTACCGTTAGAAGTCAAAAAGACCAACGGAAGGCTCTCGGCTGCGATGGTGCCCAGTTCGGGAACGCTGACTTGAAAATCCGACAGAATCTCGAGGAGGAGGGCTTCGGTCTCTACCTCCATTCGGTCCACTTCATCGACTAGTAGCACCGCCGATTTTCTGGAACGGATAGCCGCCAAAAGTGGGCGCTCCAAGAGGAACTCCTCGTCGAAGATGTCTTGACCGATCTTCGACCAACCATCTTTCTGTTCAACGGCTTCGACACCGGCGCGGTCCGCCTGGATACGAAGTAGCTGCTTTCGGTAGTTCCACTCGTAGAGTGCCTTGGATTCGTCAAGACCCTCATAGCACTGCAGCCTGATCAGCTCGGCCCGGGCAAAGGCCGCCACGGCCTTGGCAAGTTCGGTCTTGCCGGTGCCTGCGGGACCTTCGACCAAAATTGGCTTGCCTAGACGGGCGGCTAGGTAGACGGTGGTGGCTATCTGCCGGGATGGAAGGTATCCGGTGCCTCGAAGTGAATCAGCAACCACCTCGATTCCCTGAAAATTCTCGTGCTCCTTCCAGTCATTCTTTATCACTATCTGACTTGCCCCTCTCCTTCAATTACGAACCGAAGGGTCGTCAGTGCCTCTAGCCCCATCGGGCCCCTCGCATGCAACTTCTGGGTCGAGATGCCGATCTCCGCCCCAAAGCCGACTTCTCCGCCGTCGACGAATCGGGTAGAAGCGTTTACCAGAACTGCCGCCGAGTCGACATTAGCGATAAAGAAGTTTGCCCTCTGGATATCTGAAGTCACAATCGCCTCGGAATGGCCACTGCCATACTTTTGGATGTGCATCGTCGCCTCTTCGATAGATTCGACCACCTTTACCGAAAGAATTAGCTCCAGGAACTCTGTTGCATAATCCTCTTCGGTGGCCATGACGGAATCTGGGAAGTAGCCGAGGGTACGCTCATCCCCCCTGATCTCCACCCCCGACAGCTCCGGCCGCAACATAGAGAGAAAATCTTTGGCCACCGCTTCGTGCACCAGAAGGGACTCGACAGCGTTGCACACTCCTGGCCTTTGACACTTCGCATTAGCTACGATTGAGGTCGCCATGGCCAGATCGGCGTACTCGTCCACGTAGATGTGACAATTACCATCGCCGTCGATGATGTAGGGAACGGTCGCATTCTCCTTGATTGCCTTTATCAACGACTTGCCACCCCTCGGAATGAGGCAGTCGATGTAGCCCTCCAGCCGCATAAAGTCGATGGCCGATTCCCTCCTAGTATCCTTTACCAGGCTGACCGCGTCACGGGGCAATCCTGCCTTTTCGAGGGAATCGGAGATCAGTTCGCAGATGGCTGCGTTGGAGTTGTAAGCCGAAGACGAGCCCCGGAGCATGGTAGCATTTGCGCTTTTCAGACAGAGTGCCGCCGCATCGGATGTGACGTTTGGTCGATTCTCATAGATAATCCCGACAAGTCCTAACGGGACCCTCACCCGCTGTACCCTAAGTCCGTTCGGTCTCACCCAGCCATCTTGTACGTTGCCTACGATCTCTGGAAGCTTCGCCACGTCTCTGACACCTTGTGCCATCGAGTCGATGCGCCTTTCGTCGAGGCGAAGCCGATCCAGCTGGGTTGCACTCATTGCGCTCTTCGCCGCTATATCGAGGTCCCTCTTGTTGGCCTCAAGGATCGCTTGTTTGGAATTCACGATCGACTCCGAGATATACCCGAGGGCTTCATTTCGCACCTCAGCCCTCGAGGAGAAGAGAACCCTCGACGCCTTCTTAGCCCTCTCGGCCTGCTCCAAAAGGGCGGGATTTTGAATTAGATCCATCCAAAGAGCCTATCGCCTCTCTACCCTTACCGTTACTCAGCTACGGAGCAATACCAGGTCATCCCGATGGACCACTTCGCTCGATCCGTCGTCGGCTAGCTCCGAACTCTTGCGCCCCATGATCTCCCTGATCGAGCCGGAATCCCGCCTCACTATCCCTTTGGCAAAGACCTCTCCACTCTCATCGGCTATCGACGCAGCAGCACCCGAAAAGAAGTCCCCCTCCACCGCTCGGATTCCCGCTGGCAGGAGGGATTTAGAGTTGACCTCCAACGCCCGTCTCGCCCCTTGGTCTACGATGACGACCCCTTCTGATACGGTGGCAAAGGCTATCCAGAGTTTTCTAGCTGGCAGGTGGGCATCTCGCGCTTTGATTAGCGTCCCGACTCCGGCGGGCGACTTCTTCACTGCATCGATGATCACCGACCGCCTCTCGGCTGCGGCAATCACCGTGGTAACCCCGGAAAATGACGCCATCTTCGCCGCCTGTAACTTGGAGCTCATCCCCCCGGTTCCGCGGGTTGTTCCTGCTCCACCGCCATACTCGGCTACCCGATGATCGATCTCTGAAATCACCTCGATGAGCGAGGCCTCTTCGTCCCTCCTTGGATCCCCGGTGTAGACCCCCGCCTGATCGGTAAGGAGTATCAATAAGTCGGCGCCTATTAGGTTCGCCGTCAGCGCCGCGAGCCTGTCGTTATCACCAAATCGGATCTCATCCACCGCTATTGCGTCGTTCTCATTGACCACCGGAATAGCACCGAGATTCCAAAGCTCCGAAATCGTCTGTCGAGCCCGCAAGTACTGCCTTCTTGCGGCGAAATCTCCCGGGTCGAGGAGCACCTGACCCACCTTTAAGCTTCGTTGGGCAAAGAGCATCCGATAGGCTTCGATTAGCCGACCCTGTCCCACCGCCGAAGCAGCCTGCAAAATTGCGACGTCGCTCGGGCGGTTCGATCCATAGCCGAGCTCAAAAAGCCCAGCTGCTATCGCACCCGAAGTTACCAGCACGAACTGGTTTCCGATCGAACTCAACTCGGATATCTCACTGGCCACCCGGTCCAGGAGCCCAAGACTGATACCGCCGTTTTCATTAGTCACTGAAGACGAGCCGAGTTTGACCACGACCTTCACTACCTAGCCTCCCCGTCGTATTCAAAACTGAGGTCGCCGATGATCACTTCATCCCCGGCCTTGGCTCCCGCCCGCCTGAGCGCCTTATAGACACCCATTCTCTCGAGCCTCCGCTGCGCTATTTGCAGGGCGCTAGGATCGCCAAGATCCGAGAGGCCAACCGACTTCAGGACGTCTCGGCCCTCGACGCTAAATTTATTATGGCTGAGTCTAAGTACCTCAAAGCCCACCGATTCGACCGGCCTAAGGACGACCCTTGGGCGTAGTGGAGCTGGCAACTCATCGGCTTCTGAGACCCTTTGCGCTAGGTACTTTATCAGCGAAGCAATGCCGAATCTGGTTGAAGTAGATACCACCCGGTCGAAGTCGACAGCAAATTCACCCTTCGCCAAGTTGGCAACGATATCGGGATCGTCACTCTGGGAGGGAGAGAGATCTCCCAAGAGGTCGACCTTGTTTCCGATAACCACCTCTGGCCTCTGGGCAAGATCGGGAAGGTACTCAGCTACCTCCCGCTTGAGGATCCGGTACTGCTCCTTGGGCGGGTATTCGGTCTGATCTGACAGATCTAGAACGTATGCGAGGATTCTCGCCCTCTCGATATGACGGAGGAACTCGTGTCCGAGTCCACGGCCTTGGGCGGCCCCTTCGATAAGGCCCGGGACATCGGCCACAATAAAGTCCCTCGAGTCCTCCATTTGGACGACCCCGAGGTTGGGCTCCAAGGTAGTAAAGGGGTAGTCTGCGATCTTAGGCCGGGCTCGAGATACCACCGAAACCAAAGAGGACTTTCCGACGTTCGGGAATCCGACTAGTGCCACATCAGCGGCGAGCTTCAGTTCAAGATTAAACCAGACGTCCTCGCCGACTTCGCCCTGTTCTGCAAATGCCGGCGCCCTGCGTGAGTTAGAGAGGAATCTGGCGTTGCCCTTGCCGCCCCTGCCGCCACGCGCAGCTCGCCACCGGAGTTCATCCTCAGCCAGATCGACGAGAACTTCGCCTTCGAGATTCCTGACTATCGTGCCTATCGGAACGTATACGTTGGCGGCGTCGCCCCTCTTACCTATCTTCTTTTTAGACCCGCCATGGGTACCGTCTTCGGCGCGCCTAAAGGGCTGATCACGAAAGCCGATCAACGAGGAGACGTTATAGGTGGCAACGAGCCAGACGTCCCCGCCGTCCCCGCCGTCTCCGCCGTCAGGTCCGCCCTTGTCTACGTAAGCTTCTCGGCGAAATGAAACCGCGCCGGCTCCACCGTCGCCGGCTCGCGCGTGTAGCTGTGCCCTGTCGACGAATTCGGCCAATTTAGTCCAGTCATCTACTCCTCAGGTCAACTGAGGAGACCAAAGGCCCCTTGTTAGGCCTGCGTATCGGAAACGATGTCGACAAGCTTGCGACCCCTACGGGAGCCGAACTTAACCTTGCCGGGAGCCGTCGCGAACAACGTATCATCGCCGCCACGGCCGACATTGATGCCAGGGTGGAACTTGGTCCCCCTCTGACGAACAATTATCGCTCCCGCTCTGACTTCGGTCCCATCGAAAACCTTGACGCCTAATCTCTGTGCATTAGAATCGCGGCCGTTCCTAGTAGAACCGCCACCCTTCGTCTTAGACATCTCACTCCCTAAAAATACGGGTTCTACCCGAAAACTCTGACTTACGCGGAAATGGAGGTGACTTTGATCACCGAATAGTGCTGCCTATGCCCCCAGCGCTTGCGCTGATTTGCCTTGGACTTATACTTGAAACCGATTATCTTCGGTCCTTTAGCTTCGCCCACGACCACAGCCGTGACCGAAGTTCCGGCCAAGTCTGTCGGCTTTGACAGCACGCGATCTCCATCAACTACCAAGACGGGAGTGAAATTAACCTCGGCACCATCGGAGGTGCCCAAAAGCTCCACCGTCACTACCGAGCCCTCTTCGACTCGCTCTTGTTTTCCACCGGTACTTATGATTGCGTACATAGCCCAACCATCCTATACGTCTCTGAGCAATACCTGATCAAAGATGATCCCTCTACCGCCACAGTTTGGACAGTTTTCCGAAAAAGCTTCGACCAATCCTTCTGAAACCCGCTGCCGGGTCATTTCTACCAGTCCTAACTGGCTCATGTCATATACGTGAGTCTTGGTCTTATCCCTCGCCAAGGCGGCCCGAAAGGCGCGCATCACGTCTTCACGATTCTCTTTAATCAACATGTCGATGAAGTCGATAACTATAATGCCGCCGATGTCTCGCAACCGCAGCTGTCTGGCAATCTCCTCGACGGCCTCTAGATTATTTCTGTGGATCGTCTCCTCCAAGGAGATGGTCCCTACATTCTTGCCCGTGTTTACGTCGATAACGGTCAGGGCCTCCGCGCGGTCGATGACGATAGACCCGCCCGATGGGAGCCAGACCTTCCGCTCGAGGGCCTTATGGAGTTGCTCGTGAACATGGTATGACTCAAATACTGGGATCTGCTTCGAGGAGTTGTCGTAGTACTCCACCCGGTCAGCTAGCTCGGGGGATATCGCCGAGACGTAGCTTACGACCTCTTCGTAGAGCTCAAAATCGTCGATTACGATTCCACGGTAGTTACGGTTGAACTCTTCCCTAACCACCCTAAGGGCAACCTGCGGCTCTCGGTAGAGGAGGGTCGGGGCGTGAGCCAAGCGAGCCCTAGTCTCTATCTTGTCCCAGATCTCCTTCAACCTAGCGACGTCGCGCTTGAGCTCGTCGGGCGAAGATCCCTCCGCAGCGGTCCGCACGATAACGCCAAATCCCTCCGGCTTGACGTCGTCGAGTATCTTTCTCAGCCGCTTTCTTTCATCGTCTGGGAGTCTCTTGGAGATACCGTAGCTATTGGAATTGGGGATGAGTACCACGAAGCGTCCGGGCAGCGATACCTCCTGGGTAAGGCGTGCACCCTTTGAACCTATCGGGTTCTTAGTTACCTGACAGATGACCGTCTGCCTTGGCCTAAGGAGCTGTTCGATCCTTACGTTGCGATCCCCTACCTCGATATCGTCCCTCTCAAATCGGACGTCTCCCCGATAGAGCACTGCGTTTTTAGATGTACCTATGTCGACGAAGGCGGCTTCCATCCCGGGAAGGACATTAGTCACTCGGCCGAGGTAGATATTTCCGTCGATGCTGTACTGGTTGTCAGACTCACGCGCCACATAATGTTCGATTAGCGTGCGCCCCTCGAGTATCGCTATCTGAGTGACGTCGTCGCGCACCTGAACACACATGAGGTATCGACCTACCGGCCGACCGTTACGCTGACGTCCTACCCTCTGGTTGGCCCTACGGTCGGAAGGTGAACCAAATTCGATCGCATCCGCTAACTGATCCGGGACGCTATAGACGACCGGACCCTGAGCGAGCAACTTATCGCGCTCACCCTTTGAACGTCCGTAGCGCTTCTTGCGCCGCTGTGAAGATTGGGAGGATTTGATCGGCTCGGGAGTGGCTTTGGGCTTCTCTATCGCCTGGGGCTGATGAAGTTGGCGAAGCTTTTCGACCTCTTCGACGGGTATGACATCCCCTACCTTAGGACGCAATGGAATCTTTGGGTTCTTTAGCCGTGACAGATAACCCGAAGATTTCGGCGACTGATTTGGTTCCTGGGCTTCGCCTCCTGTGGTGCTCCTCGCCTGCGGTGGGTTCGGCCTGGTGTGTGGGACTGCTCCAGCAAATGACTTCTGCTCTGCCTCTCCACTCTGTTCAATCGCAACATTCCTCTCAGGAACATCCCTCTCAGGAATCTTCAACGAAGGCTCCTGCTCGTTGGGGTGCTCGACCTTAGCTGGGAAGGTCCTAGGAGCTGGGCGCTTGGGCTCAGCAGTTTTTCCCTTGGGCTCCTGGGAATAGGCCTTTAGTGGAGGGGGCAGCTCGAAGCTGACTGGCTTCACTCGCTCCTCTTCTTGAGCACCTGAGGGGTCATTCTGGCCCTCTGGATCCTCTTGCACCTTGGATCTTGGCGCCCGCCTAGTCGGGGGACGTCTTCTGGAGTTAGACCTGGGCTGGCCGGGCGACGCTGGAGGATGAGACTCTGACGCCTCGGCCTTTCGATCGCCACCTGGTGGTGTCTGAGGAAAATCCTGTTGTGACATCTTTATGAGACCTTTCCGCTGTGTGCGGAGGCTTGCGTCCGGCCGAAAATCCGGAAGATCCAAGAGTGTTCCCTCTCCAAGAAGGGTCAAAATCGGAAACGGCAGCCGCCGCAGGGCCCACCGGAGGAGTAGAGGAAAGCTCTATCAAATCTCTATCCGGAAGGGCATCTTCAAATTGACGGTCGTTCTCGTCCAATGGGTTCACAAAACGGTGCCCGTGGGAGAGGGCGGCCAGAACCAAAGCAGACATGCCAGCGATCCATGAAATATAGCTAGCGAACGACATACCGACAGCCTAACCCAAAAAAGTTCTCTCCGAACCGAAAAGCCCACCTGAGCGAAGAGTCGTTGAAGAAATCCGCCCAGTTCCCTAGTGATCCCCGAGTGGCTAAGTTCGACCCGAGTTCAGCCGGCGGACTTAGCGGCCGTAGTCGTGGTACTCCCAGAGGGCGTCGACTTGGAATTTGCAGCGGTCGTCGTGGTGACCTGTCCATTCTTACCGACGGCTGCAATGCTCCCGGCGGCCAAGTGGCCGACACCGAATTTAACCGGACCGACTGGGTGATTCAGTAGGTATTCGAATATCTTCCTAGCGACCGGGGCGGCGGCGGAAGCACCGAAACCACCCTCTTTGATCACGACGGAAACGACGTACTGCGGGGATTGAGCCGGGCCAAACGCGACGAACCACGAGTTCGGATTTAGTCCTTGTACCGATGCGGTTCCCGTCTTTCCGGCTAACGGAAACTTGTTGAAGGGGAATCCCTGAAACGCCCCCGATGCCGTACCGAGTGGTCCAGAAACCGCTCCCTCGAATCCTGCGAGCATCGCAGCATGATTGTAAGCCGATAATTTGACGTGTCCCGCTACCTTTGGGGCAAACTTATCGATTACCTTTCCTTGTCCGTTGACCACACCCACGGCGATTCGTGGGACGTACCTTGTGCCACCGTTGGCGAAGGTTGCGTATGCGTTGGCCATCTGGAGCGGGGTGATTAGGGTCTCTCCCTGACCGAAGGCCATTTCCAGCTGGTCGGCGGTATACCAGTTGGCGTAGGGATAGGCCTGTGGGTAGAGCTTATGCAACTCTTGGCGTAAGGAGAGCGAGTCGACCATCCCAGAAGCCTCGCCTGGGAGATTGATCCCGGTTGGAGATCCCCAGCCGTAAGCAGCCGCCATGTTCTGGATCGGCGTATTACCGTACTGTTGGGTTGCTACATAGAACCGATATCCCAAAGTGTAGAAAAAGACGTCGTCCGATGCCGAGAGTGCGGTGACGATATTGATGTTTCCCAACGACTCGCCACCGGAGTTGTGAAAAGAACACTTGCCGACGGTACAGCCGGGTATTGCGAAGTAGCCAGGGTCGTGGATCAGGGTATAGGGGGTTACAAGGCCGGAGTTCAAGGCCGCCGAAGCCGTGGCGAGCTTGAAGGTCGAGCCTGGGGTGTACTCACCCTGTATCGCCCGATTGATTAACGGATAGTTATTAGCGGGGTTGGTAAGGATTGAGTAGTTTTTGGTCGAAATCCCACCAACCCAGATCGAGGGATTGTATGAGGGGAACGAGGCCATCGCCAAGACCGACCCGGTATTCGGGTTCTCGACGACCGCAGCACCGGTGAGTTCGGGGAGGTAGGTGTGGAAGTATGGGTCATAGGTATGTGAGAGGGCCTTGATCTCCGAACCTAGCGCCTGTTCAACCACCTTCTGAAGTGACGTGTCGATCGACAAGACCAGATTGCCCCCGGGTTTTGGTGCGGTCTCACCCAGCGTCCCGACTACGTTACCCGAAGCTGTCACCTCGAGCTTTGTCTGGCCCGGCACTCCCCTTAGGTATGATTCGTAGGTCGCCTCAACTCCCGCTAGGCCTATCTGCGACTGGGCGGTATAACCCTTTTGAGACAGCTTTGCGAGCTGGGATGGCTTTATTTGGCCGACATATCCGAGGACCTGTGCCGCTGTCGACCCTTCGGGGTAGGTGCGCTGGGTGGTGAGTTCGGTGATAACTCCTGGAAACTGCGCCGCATGCTCCTGGACATAGATCGCCTTCTGCTTGGAGATACCATAGGCAACCGGGGTCGGCTCATACGGGCTGAACTGCGAGTTATTGAGTGCCAGGGTCACCTGTGACACCGGGACCCCGAGGAGCTTAGCCAGATTGGGGACGACCTTGGGGTAGGTGGTAGCAGCGTGCTGGGAGACGGCGAGCACCTCTACTACCTGGTTGCCGACGAGAACCCGCCCATTTCTATCTAGGATTAGCCCCCTGGGGGGCTCGACCGAGACCGTCCTTACTTGGTTAGCGGTAGCCTGGGCCTGGTAGAGGGGGGCCTGCAAGATCTGCAGCGAATACAGCCGGGCCAGCATGCCCGCAAAGAGTGCTGCGGCTGCGAAACCCAAGGCCCGGGTGCGTCTCTTGGCCCTCTTTTGGCTCATCTCCGCCGATTCGACGGCCGACATATTTCCCACGGACTACCTCCGCGATTCAAATCGTGAATCTACGCCGGAAGGTTTCAGCGAGAACCTAGCTGAAAAAACCAAAATTGGCGAAATCACGACGTTGAGAAGACTTACTACAGATACTTCTGCTAGTAGCTGGTGGCTGAGCGGATTATGAATTCCCAGCACAAATTCGGTTCCATAGAACAATAGGACCCCGACCCCCGACATTGCACCGACGGCTAAAAAGGATACAATCTTAGATTCCGCTAATTCAAATCTCTCGAGCTCCCCTGCGAGGTAGCCGACGACCGTGTAGATCAGAGCGGAGAGTCCATAAGGGGTTACGAGAAACGAGTCGGCGAGTATCCCGGCCAAGAAGCCTATTAGAGCACCCTTCTCCCGGCCGGCGACTATTCCCGTTGCACAAACCAGGCCGAGGATAATGTCGGGGTGGATCCCCGATATCGACAAACCGCCGACCCCGGAATGCTGCAGGACGACAATGGTAATCAGTAGGAGTGGCAAACGGATGAAAAATAACCTCGACGTCACGACGGCGGCTGCCATTTCAGCACCCGAACGTACTGCAGCCCGGCATAGTCCACAACCGGAACCGCCTTGACGCTCTCCTGAAGTGCACCAAGTGGATTAGCTATAGCGGTAACCTTCGCTATTGGAATACCCGGAGGGAAGATCTCCCCCTGCAGACCAGAAGTTACCAGCACCTGACCGACCCTAATCGGGGCGCCAGGATCCACGAGATTCACCTTGAGGGGCTCGTTCATACCCTGTCCATTGAGTAGCGCTATATTGCCACCCGATCCAAATCTTACGCCGGCGGCGAAGTTCGGATCACTCACCATCAATACCGTAGACGTCGTCGAACCAACGGCTACAATCCGACCCGCTAGTCCACTGCCTCCTACGACAACCATACCGAGACGGATCCCGACGGATTGGCCCTTGTCGATTTCAAAACTCAGTTGGAGGTTCGATGGGGTCATCGAGATGACTTGAGCCGGAACAGACGCAATACCTTGGGCAAACTGAATATTGTCGAGCTTAAGGAGCTGGTTCAGCTGACGCTGGGCATCCCCGGCAGCAAGCTTTACCATCTCTGCCCCGTAGATCTGGCTCTTCAGTTTCCGATTCTCTGCTTTGAGAGAACCGTAGTCAAAGGCCCCGGTAATCACGTTCCCAACCGGACTAAAGGCGCTATTAAGGGTCGACCGAACCGGAGTTATAACGTCCCTCACCGCGGCCTTAACCGAGACGAAGGAGAACCTTGACCCTCCCCTATAGTTCAGGGTGATCAGCGACGCCGAAGCCAGAACCAGGATAAACAGGGTGATTCGAGGGCGCTCAAAGAGCTTTGCCAACTATCCCCCAAGCAATCAGCGGCCGGAAGCCGAAATCAACACCTGCTTGAGAGCGTCAAACTCCTCTAGACACTGCCCGGACCCGATAGCAACGCACTGCAACGGGTTCTTAGCGACCACGATCGGCATTCCAGTCTCTGCCTGTATCCGTCGCTCCAGACCGGTGAGCATCGCTCCACCGCCGGTGAGCACGATACCCTGCTCCATGATGTCAGCGGAAAGCTCGGGAGGCGTGGCATCGAGGGTGACCTTGACTGCATCGACTATCGCTGCTATCGGCTCCTCAATCGCCTTGCGAATCTCTTGGGTAGAGATGAGTATCGTCTTTGGAAGACCGGTAATCAGGTCACGACCCCGGATCTCCGCCTGAAGTTCTTCCTCGAGCGGATAAGCGGACCCAAGTGCCATCTTGATCTCTTCTGCGGTCCTCTCTCCGAGGGCCAGGTTGTACTCCTTTTTGACGAAGGAGATAATTGCCTCATCGAGTTCGTCCCCACCGATTCTGATCGAGCGTGAGGTGACGATTCCACCGAGGGAGATAACTGCGACTTCGGTGGTCCCACCACCAATGTCCACCACCATGTTGCCGGTTGGCTCATGTATCGGCAGGCCGGCACCGATCGCCGCCGCCATCGGCTCTTCGATTATGTAAGCCGGCTTGCGGGCTCCCGCATACTCGGCGGCCTCTTGGACCGCCCTCTGCTCTACACCGGTTATTCCAGAGGGAACGCAGATGATCATCCGCGGCTTAGAAAACTTCGACTGGTGTACCTTATGGATGAAGTAGCGAAGCATCTTCTCGCAGATCTCGAAGTCTGCGATCACACCGTCTTTGAGTGGCCGAATCGCCTGGATGTTCGACGGAGTACGGCCGATCATCCTCTTAGCCTCTACCCCAACCGCCAACGGTCTGCCGTCTTTAGTATTGATGGCAACTACCGATGGTTCGTCCAAGACGATACCCTTGCCCCTTACGTATACCAAGGTATTTGCCGTACCGAGGTCGACCGCCATGTCCCTGCCCATCAGGGGTGAGAATCGAGCCACTTTCTGAACCTCCAGATCCTGGTGGATGAATATATAAAGGTCGTAAGACCTTAGTTAGTCGAAACTACTGTGCTAGCCCGGGGAAGAAAAGTTCTATCTCCCGAGCCGCCGCCTCCAATGAGTCGGAGCCGTGCACCAAGTTCTCCCCAACCGATACCGCTAGATCCCCCCTGATCGTCCCCGGAGCCGCAACAGCTGGATTGGTCGCACCCATCATCGACCGCACGATGGCGTAAACGTCATCCGGGCCAGAAACTACCGCTAGAACTACCGGTGACCTAGTAATAAAGGCGACTAGCTCACCAAAAAAACTTTTGCCGTCGTGCTCTTGATAGTGAGCCTTCGCTATCGCCTCATCTAATTGGCGAAGCTCGAGTTGATCAATCTTGAGGCCTTTTCTCTCGATCCGAGAAATTATCTCACCGACGAGGCCTCTCTCGACTGCGTCCGGTTTACAAATTAGCAGAGTTCTTCCCATACGAGGGGTTAATCCTAGCAGGAACGGCGGTATTGAAGGGCGCTTTCTAATCGAACCCTAACAGTAATCTTCGAATTCCACCGACGAGGTAGTGGCTTCCGGTGCCAAGGACTATTTGACCCTCAATGAGCCGCTCTCTCGCCGCTATCAATGCCGAACCTGGGTCACCAGCCACTGAGGACAGAATGCCTAGGCTTGAAGCCGCTCCTGCGACGTCATACGGATCCACCTGTATTTTCAGACCCAGGTCGACCGAAATTAGCCGATCGATACTAGATGGACCAAGGGCCTCGAGGAACCTCTTTGGGTCCCTCTTGTGGGTGGCGGCATAGAGAACCACCCATCCGGTTTCGTAGCCAAAGCTGTCCCTAAGTGACTTTCCTAGCTCGCCGGCAGCCTCATAGTTGTGAGCGACGTCGAGGATACAGAGGGGGCTATGAGCAACGATCTCCATTCGGCCCGGAATCTTGAGATCCAAAAGCACGCTCTGGAGGAGATCAGATGGAACTCCCCTCTCTAAGTACTCCTCAGCGGCAGCGGTCGCCAATGCGACATTTTTTCCTTGAAACGAACCCGATAGGGGAACAAATATCTCTTTGAACTCGGACCTTGAGGTTCTAAAGCTGATCTGACGACCCCCGACGGCCAGCAGATCCGACTCAATGATTATCTCGCTTCCGAGCCTAATTACCTTCTCATCGGTCCTTTTAGCAAAGAAATCAAAAAAGGCCTCATCAACGTCTCCTAGGATGACCTTGGACTCGTTATGCACTATCCCCGATTTCGCCCTAGCGATCCCCTCGCGACTTCCGCCCAGCTGAGCCATATGGTCTGATCCGATGTTCGTGCAGACGACCACTCGGGCATCCAAAACGTTGGTGGCGTCCAGTTCGCCGCCCATTCCCACCTCAACAACGGCAACTTCGACGCCGTTGTTGGAAAAGATCGAAAGCGCCGTCGCTACGAGTGCCTCAAACTTTGAAGGCCTAGGAAGGGAAAATTGATCCACTAATGTCGCCACCGTAGATAGCTCGAGTTCGAACTCGTCCTCTTCCACCTCTTGGAGGTAGACCTTTATCCTCTCCCTTAAGGATCCCAAATCGGGCGAGGTAAAGCTGCCAGTGGAGCAACCCGCTGCATCTAGTATCGCCGTGGTCATGGCGACTACCGAACCCTTTCCATTTGTCCCGGTCACGTGGATCGCCGAATAGTTTCTCTGCGGTTCACCGAGGCAGTCGAGGATCATCTGCACCGGAAGTGTCGAGGGATCGAAACTCTCCCTCAATATCGGGTCTAGCTCGGTGTCCAAAAGGGAATCGAACCAACGACCCGGATCGAGGGGAGAAATTTCTTCGGCCACTAAGAGGCCGCCCTCCTCGAGCGATCTGGCCTGTTAGTGCCCGGAATCTTAGGTTGCAAAGTAGGTGCTACGTTATTTAGCACCGTCTCCCTGTCGATGACGCACTTGCCAACGTCGGAGCGTGAGGGGATGTCGTACATCGCATCCAGCAACACTTCTTCGATAATCGCGCGCAGCCCCCTAGCTCCAGTTCCCCTGAGCAGTGCTTGCTCGGCGATGGCGCTCTGTGCGTCCTCGGTGAACTCCAGCTCTACGCCGTCTAGTTCAAATACCTTCTGGTACTGCTTGACGAGTGCGTTCTTCGGCTCGACCAATATTTGTATCAGTGCCTCTTTGTCGAGATTAGATACCGCACCTATTACCGGAAGTCTCCCGACGAATTCGGGTATAAGGCCAAACTTCAACAGATCCTCGGGTAAGACCTTCTTCAGGATTTCACCCTCGTTGTAGTTGCCGGTCTTTAGGTCGGCACGAAAACCCATCGACTTACGTCCGACCCTCGACTCGATCAGTCTGTCTAACCCGGCGAAGGCTCCACCACAGATAAAGAGGACATTGGTAGTGTCTATCTGGATGAACTCCTGATGGGGGTGCTTCCTGCCGCCTTGTGGCGGAACGGAGGCGACCGTACCTTCCAGGATTTTCAGCAGGGCCTGTTGTACACCCTCTCCAGATACGTCGCGAGTTATAGAAGGGTTCTCGGACTTGCGGGCGATCTTATCGATTTCGTCGATATAGATGATTCCCGTCTCCGCCTTCTTGACGTCGTACTCGGCGGCTTGGATCAGCTTGAGAAGAATGTTCTCTACGTCTTCACCGACGTAGCCCGCCTCGGTCAGTGCGGTGGCGTCGGCAATAGCGAAGGGAACATTTAGCATCCTCGCCAAGGTTTGAGCCAAAAGTGTCTTCCCACAGCCGGTGGGACCTAAGAGCAAGATATTCGACTTCTGTAGCTCGACGTCGCTATTCCTCTTGGGCGAGGACTGGATCCTTTTGTAGTGGTTATAGACGGCGACGGACAGACGCTTCTTAGCATCGTCCTGTCCAACCACATAGCTACTCAAAAAGTCAAAGATCTCCTTTGGCTTCGGAAGTTTGTCAAATTTGACTTCATTAGCGTCAACTAATTCATCTTCAATTATGTCGTTACAAAGCTCGATGCACTTATCGCAGATATACACGCCGGGTCCGGCAATAAGCTTTCTAACTTGCTTTTGGGACATACCGCAAAAGCTACACTTCACGACCTCTTGGCCTTCACCAAATTTGGCCATTGCGTCCCCTCGTTCCATTGGCCGACGTATATCCAGCTATTTCGGCATTATCCCACGTTCGACTTGAGCCCTGAACCGAAGTTCGGACCTCTGGTGTCTCTTTTGAAGGCACCCAAGGCGACTCGACGCCGGACGAAAAAGTCTCCATGAACCAAGTGTAAATGAAATCAGCCAAAATTAGGGCGTATCACAACAGTGTGATACGCATAGTGACATCCCCTGCGCCCTGACGAACGGATCCTCAGGGCCTCCATCTATAAGATTGATTATCCTTAGCGGATCGCCGCATCCGCGAGGGCCGAAGCGTCTTCTCGCGTAGTCAACACCTCATCGATGATCCCGTATGCCACGGCATCCTGACCCTCAAGGATAAAATCTCGGTCAGTATCCTTGGCTATCTTCTCCACAGGCTGCCCGGTATCGTCGGAGAGCATCTGATTCAAAAGATCTTTCATCCTCATAATCTCTTTGGCCTGGATCTCGATGTCGGTAGCTTGACCACCTACACCTCCATAAGGCTGGTGGAGGAGAATCCTCGAATGAGGGAGGGCAAAGCGCTTCCCCTTACTCCCTGCGGCCAAGAGGACCGCCGCAGCGGAGGCGGCCTGTCCAAAGCAGAAGGTCGAAACGTCAGGCTTGATGTACTTCATCGTGTCGTAGATCGCAAAGAGTCCAGTGATATCTCCACCGGGCGAGTTGATATAGAGGCTGATATCCTTCTCTGGGTCTTCATACTCCAAGAAGAGCAGCTGAGAGCAGATCAGATTTGCGACTGCGTCATCGACTTGCGTGCCAAGGATGATCAGTCTCTCCTTCAAGAGTCTCGAGTAGAGATCATACGCCCTTTCGCCGCGTGAGCTGGACTCCACCACAGTGGGAACCAGATAGTTATATGCCTTCATCTAATCGACCTCCGCCCGCTACCCAACTTTAAGCCTGTTGGTCTGAGTCTAGGTTGGCCCCGGAATTTTCTGTAATCGGCTCAGCGTCCGAAATCTCCTCGTCTCCTGGATCGGAGATGGTCTCTTGCTCAGTCGGCTCTTTGAGCTCCTCAAAGGAGACCGGCATCCCGTCTGGGTCGAGCACGACTGCGTTTTCCATCAGCCAATCGGCAGCCTTGGACTTTCGCAGTTCGGCCTTGAGCGACTTCTCGGCTTCGATAGTCGAATACCTCTTGCGAGTTTCAGTAATTTCCTCGTTGAGGGACTGAGAGATTCTGACTAGCTCTTCGTCTACGTCCGAAGTACTAATCTCGATAGCGAGGGCGTCTGCGAGCGAACGAAGGGCTAGGTCCAAAAGGACCGACTGGAGGGCCCCCTGCTGAAATTGCATCAGTAGGGCATTTTGGGACATCCCCGTCATATCCAAGTACTGCCCGAGCGACATGCCCTGAGCATCTAAACGGTGGCCAAAGGTATGAATCTGGCTGTTGACCTCCTCTTTAACGAGGGAGTCTGGAACCGTTTTAGGTTCAACTATTTCGAGAAATGCGGAAATCACGTAGTCCGGATAGAGCTGCCGACCCTGGGCCCTGCGCATGTTATCAAACGACTTCTTCAGGTCATCTTTCAACTCGGCGAGGGTCGCAAATTCGGAAACGTCCGCTGCGAATTCGTCATTTAGTTCGGGGAGTATTACCTCCCTGACGGCCTTGAGGGTAACCTTCACCTGAGATGTCGGCCCGGATTCACCCTCGGCGTCCGCTTCGGTGTCACCTTCGGTCGGCTTACGCTCGAACTCCTTTGACTCGCCGATCCCAAGGCCAACTATGGCCTCATCAACGTCGGCAGATACTTCCCCTTTGCCAACTCGAAAGCCGAGGTCGACCGCGGAGTCTTCCTCTTGGGGTTCACCTTGCTGGGTCACCTCAATATCGACAGTTACCTGATCGCCAACTTGGGCGGGACGGGTCACCTCTGTCGTCTCGGCTTGCTGCTCCCTCATCCGCTCTATAGCAAGGGTGATATCTTCTTCTGTGCCATAGACGTGGATCGGGAGATTTACAACCAACGAGTCGTAACCCTCGACCTTCACCTGCGGACGAACCGAAACGGTCGCCATTACCGCTATATTTCCAGACTCTTCGCCCTCATCGATTCTGACCCGCGGAGGCTCAATGACGTCGAGGTCGTTGTCCAGTACGGCTTGACGGTAGAAGCCGTCAAGTGACTCCTCGATGGCCTCGAGTCTGATGGCTTTCATACCGATTCGACTCTCTACGACCTTCCTAGGAGCCTTGCCCGGTCGAAAGCCCGGGATGCGAACCTGTTTGGTCAGCTTCCGGACGGATGATTCTATAAATGGAGCAAGCTCCTCCTCGTCGATCTCGATTCGGAGGTCTACTTGATTACCTTCAGACTTTTCAGCAGTTGAGCGCATAGCGATCAACAAGCTTACAGAGCTAAGCGCATCCTTGAGCCGGACAGCATCTTTTAGACGTGGTTAACCTTAATAATCTTCGATGCGAATCGGCCAGCTGCAGGTAGCAAAGGTCATATTGAGGGGAACGACACCAAAGGAAACGCCGTGTGCTTCGGGACTACCGCAGATCATATCGACCAGCCTGTGAACAAGATG
>JABEUO010000139.1 GCA_013044415.1 Acidimicrobiaceae bacterium | reverse complement strand
GCCCCGTCCGTAAGGGCGGGGAGGTTCACATCGAGCAGCTTGTCGTGGTCCTGGTGTCGGCAACTCCGACCGTCGATTCAACGGGATCTACCGAATGTTAGTACAGAAAGTTCCTATGACCTCAGGTGGCATCTTGCCAAACCGCCTTCTCGTCCACCTGCTGGGTGATCATCGGGGCTCGTCCAGTAGCGGGTTTGTAGCGGGTGCGCTTTTATTTTCGGATGACACCAGATCCCAAAATAGAGCTGATCTGCGGTGTTTCGGTGGAGGTGATGGGACTCGAACCCACGACCTTTTGACTGCCAGTCAAATGCTCTACCAGCTGAGCTACACCCCCGGTGTTCCCTTGATGGGACAGACTAGTCATGCTTTTCGGATATTCACCCTCGCGTGACCGGATTTTGCCCTTATTGATTTTGGAACTATCTAAAAGATTGATAAAGGTCAATGTCATGGTGAATTTCTTCTAGCATTCTGCCTATGTCTATAGCCTATGACCCCCAAGAAATCGAACCACGTTGGCAAAGGCGTTGGGAAGAACAGGGACTATACCAAGTAAATTCTGATGACCCTCGACCGAAGTCATATGTGTTGTGCATGTACCCATACCCTTCAGGACCCGCACACCAGGGGCACGTTCGGAACTATACCTTCGGGGACTTAAATGTCCGCTACCGCACCATGAATGGTGAGGCAGTGCTTTCGCCTATTGGATTCGATTCGTTTGGCTTACCGGCGGAAAACGCCGCTATCAAAACGCAGGTCCACCCAAGGACCTTCACCGATGCTCGAATTGCCGAACTCAAGGAGTCCTTGAGTCGCCTAGGAGCGGTCTACGACACTCGGCGGGAAATCAAAAGTCACGACCCTGAGTACATCAAATGGTCCCAGTTCATTTTTGCTAAATTCATGGAGGCGGGCCTCGCTTATAGGGCAAATGCACCGGTCAACTGGTGCCCAGGCTGTCAGACTGTGCTCGCAAATGAACAGGTTCTCGCCGACGGTACTTGTGAAAGGTCTGGGGACCTAGTTACCAGGAAAAACTTGGAGCAATGGTTTTTTAAGATT
This sequence comes from Acidimicrobiaceae bacterium, assembly GCA_013044415.1. Lineage (GTDB taxonomy): Bacteria > Actinomycetota > Acidimicrobiia > Acidimicrobiales > Acidimicrobiaceae > JABEUN01. The sequence continues at coordinate 13,766 of JABEUO010000139.1, read as the reverse complement.
ACCGACTATGCCGATCAACTACTCGACGAGTTGGAACCACTCGAGTGGCCAGAGCGAGTAAAAGTGATGCAGCGCAACTGGATCGGCCGCTCGATTGGAGCAGAGATCGAAATTGAGATCTCAGATAGAGCCGACTTGGACCCAATAACAGTATTCACGACACGGCCTGATACTTCCTTCGGGATTACATACCTAGTTGTTGCTCCTGAGTATCCGAGGCTGTTTGACATTGTAACTGATGAATTTCGGGACGAAGTTACCTCCTTTTGCGCAGAGGTGTCATCGAGGTCGGACATTGAGCGCCAGTCGACCGAGATGGGCAAGGCAAAGCGAGGGGTGGCGACGGGAGCATTTGCTGTCAATCCCTTCAACGGGGCAAAAGTGCCCATCTACGTCGCTGACTATGTCCTGGCGACATACGGAACGGGAGCCGTTATGGGCGTGCCGGGAGAGGACCAAAGGGATTTTGACTTTGCCAAGACATACGGGTTACCAATTGTAGAAACGACAGAAAGGCCCGAGGACTACTCCGGCGACGGAGCCTACGGTGGACCCGGAAATAAAATCAATTCCGGTTTTTTAGACGGTCTAAGCGTCGATGAGGCTAAGAAGAGGGCAATCGAGTTTCTTTCTGAAAGAGGGGCCGGCAGACCAAAGGTACAATACCGTCTGCGCGACTGGCTGGTTTCCCGTCAGAGATATTGGGGTTGTCCCATCCCGGCGGTCTACTGTGAGGAATGCGGAATAGTTCCGGTTCCTCTGGATCAACTTCCAGTCCTTGCACCTGACGACGTGGAATTCTTGCCAACTGGCGAGTCACCGCTGGCCAGACATGAGGGTTTCGTTAATACCCTCTGTCCAAGCTGCTCACGACCGGCTCGGCGAGAGACTGACACGATGGACACCTTTGTGGACTCGTCCTGGTACTACCTTCGCTTTTGTGATCCATTTTCGATAGATAAGCCTTTTGACAAGGACATCGTCAGTGCGTGGATGCCGGTGGATCAGTACATTGGTGGTATCGAACATGCGATTTTGCACCTACTCTATGCCCGTTTTTTCACCAAAGCCTTAAGCGATTTGGGTATTGGCCCTTCGGACGTTCGAGAGCCATTTAGGAGACTCTTTACTCAGGGAATGATACGCCTCGATGGTTCGAAGATGTCGAAGTCAAAAGGAAACTTAATTGCACCATCGGGGTACTTTGATGGGGTCGGTGCTGACGCTTTACGCCTTTTCCACCTTTTTGTCGGGCCACCAGGGGATGACTTCGATTGGACCAAGCAGACCGACGAAATGATCGAGGGGTGCTATCGGTATCTCTCCAGGGTCTGGCGCCTAGTTTTGAACCAAGGCGAAAGTTTCCCCGGCGTTTCGGTAGCTAGTGAGTTTGCAAATTCGACGGAAGCAGACCTCGAACTCAGAAAGACGACCCACAGGACGATAGAAAAGGTCACATCGGGTTATAAGAGGTGGGCTTATAATACCTGCGTTGCTTCCCTTATGGAACTTACGAATGCGATCTATAAGGCTGAAGCTCTTGGGTCGTCAGGCGATGCCGTTTCAGAAGCCAAGGACATCCTGCTACTCATGCTGGCCCCGATGGTCCCTCACATTACGGCCGAACTTTGGGAACGGAAAAATGGGGGAAACATCCATATGGAAAGTTGGCCATTGGCCGACCCAGTGCTGCTCGAGGATCTAAAGACCACTCTGATTGTTCAGGTGAACGGCAAACTGAAGGACAAAATAGAGGTTTCGACGGACATATCCGAGCAAGAGGCGATCGCAGCCGTTCGGGCACTCCCGAAGATATCCTCAATTTTGGGAGACGGCGAGCCCGCTAAAATTATCGTGCGCCTTCCGAAGCTGGTAAACCTGGTACTTTGACCGGCATAAAACCGCATTGTCTTCGGCTCTGATGCTCAGATTCGGCTACAGCTCCCTTAGAGCGTCGTGCGCCGATTGGGCTAGCCAGTTGACCTGGGAGTCAAATTTATCGACGTCGGTGGTATCGCCGGCGGTGGCTCCCTGGAGATAGCGTGAGTTGACCCCCTGGAGAATGCAAGCGAGCTTCCAATAGCCAAACGCTAGGTAATAGCCGATATTTGAGACGTCCCTCTGGGACTGATTTTGGTATTCGAGAGCAAGCTCTTCGCGGGTGTAGAAGCCCTCCAGGGTTGTTACCGTGCCGAGTGGCGCTTCTTGATCTTCGGGTTGTGCCCAGTAGACCATTAGTAAGCCCAGGTCTGCTAGCGGATCGCCCAAGGTACATATCTCCCAGTCCAGCACCGCTGCTATTGAGTCCTCTGGAGAGACCATAGTGTTATCTAGGCGGTAATCTCCATGGACAATTGCGGTGCCAAGCTGGTCGGGAACCCTCGCAGACAGCTTGGCGTGCACCTCATCAATTAATGGCACGTACGAGTCAATTTCTTGGGAGGATTTTGTGTACTGTCCGTGCCAGCGTTTTAGTTGGCGCTTTAAGTAGTCCCCTTTACGACCCAGGTCTCCGAGGCCAACCGCATCTGGTTCGATATCGTGGAGTTTTGCCAGAACCGAAATCAATGACTTAGATATAGCCCCCCTAGACTCTGGGGTGTGTGTCCTCTCTACCTCTTCATAGTTTTTGAGGATTTCTCCCTCGACGTAACTCATGACATAGAAGGGCAATTCGGCGACTTTTCTGTCAGTGCAAAGGGCCAGTGGCTTTGGAACCGGAACATCGGTCGGACTGAGGGCCGAGATTATCCTGAACTCACGTTCCATGTCGTGTGCCGTGGGTAAAACATGGCTGATTGGTGGTCTCCTCAGCACCCCTCGATTGCCCAAATTGTCCCGGATTTCAAAGGTCAGATTAGATCGTCCACCGGCGATCAGGCTCAATTCGAGGGGTGGCTGGAGTTCATGCACGTTATTTGCAACCCAGCGTGTCAGTAGATCAATGTCTAATCCATCCATAGCGAGCCATCCTAAAGAGTCTTTCAACTCATTGCTAGTCAGCTGGAGACTTTGCCCAAGTTAGTTCGGAGGCAGCAAGCGGAATTAGCGCCCCGTCTGTTCTGAATCTCGACCACCGCCATCTAATCCGACGAGCGTGAACGTCGTTAGTGAGCCTTAGGGAGGCGCCTGAATGCCGTTTGTAACGCATTCTGACAGTGAAGAGGCACAGCAGACAAATAGGGTCAGTGGCATCGATCTCGGCCATTCTGGCTGAGCTACGGTTCTCATCGTCGATTCGGCCGCTGGAGTCGATGGTGGATTTTAGATAGAAACGCCAGAGTTCTTCCGTCGAATGGTTCGTGGTCTGTTCCAATTATCGGCGACTATTGGCGCTCTTTGGTCACGAACCAGTGGCCAGTACCTCTTTAACCTTGCCTTGGATGCTCCATCTCTCAAGACAGAGACCCTCCACTAGTTCCGGGGCGTATCAGACCTTGGAAAAGGTGCACCTAAATAAGTGGACTCCAGCTTATCACTCGGATGCAACGGTAATCTTAAGGTTATGAAGGATGTAACTGATGCGACATTTCAGGTAGAAGTAGTTGAACGATCAAAGCAGGTGCCGGTGGTGATTGACCTTTGGGCTCCCTGGTGCGGCCCATGCAAGACGCTCGGACCTACCATTGAGAAGGTAGTCAACGAGACCGAGGGGCGCGTCGAATTGGTCAAAGTCAATGTCGATGAGAATCCAGCTATCTCCCAAGCATTTCGAGTTCAATCGATTCCAGCGGTGTTTGCTCTAAAAGATGGCAAGGTCATCGATACTTTTGTAGGTGCTCTGCCAGAGAGTGCTGTTCGAGAGTTCGTAGCCAAGCTGGCTCCCGTCACCTCTCCAGCTGACCTGCTAGTGGCCATCGGTGACGAGGAATCTCTTTTAGCGGCGCTCGAGCTCGAACCCAACAATGAGGGGGCAATTGCGGCACTCGCAGAAGTTTGGGTTGAACAGTCAAGGTTTGATGAGGCGCTAAGTCTCCTCAAAAGGATCCCAGAGACCGAGGCTACGGCTCGGGTGGCATCTTTGGCAAGATTAAGAAAAGCCAACGTAGAGACGGCCAACGACGAAGAGCTCGAGAAAAGACTGAATATTCTCCTTGATTCGGTGAAGGCTGACGAAGCAGCCCGGGCGGAGTTTGTGGACCTTTTGAGGGCATTTCCGATCGGAGACGAGCGGATTGCGCAGTACAGAAGGAAGTTGACTTCAAGACTGTACTGATTGCTGCACTGGTCGAATTGTGCCGGTTCGGCGGTAGGTCGACAGAGTATTTTGTGTCGTTTAGGAAAAACTGAATCGATTCGGCTTACCTTTGGGAAAGTCAACTTTGATAAACATCAAACTAGGCAAATGCGGGTTCTAGACTTCCCCCTAGCAGTGAGATATTTCGACTTGAGGGAGCTCATACCATCGTGGCCCAGCCGAGTAAATCCATAGTCAATGCCCGGGCTGCTGATGACTCCGTTAGTGTGCTGGCAATATCTGGAGAGAGTTCGGAACTCGTCTTGCGGCGGATGCTGGAGATTGTGTCGGCCCGTAGGTCAAATGGGTCTGAAGTTATCGACGTCACCGCTGGTGTCGACGAGGTGGAACCAGCTCTAAGGGCGGCGAATCAGAGCTTTATGTTTGCAGATTCGGCGGTTGTGGTCCTGCGTGACTCATCGAAACTCAGCCAGGAGGAGAGGGCGTTAGCCCAAGCGGTCATCGAGCAGGGTGTTAGCCCCAATTTGGTGATATTTCTGGATTACAGACCTATGCGAAACGTCTCTGGAGGATCGGAAGGTTCCGACGGCCCTACGACTTCTAAGGATACCTTGTTTGAGCTGATCAAGAAGGTTGGTAAGGTCGAGACGGTGGCGACTCCCTCGGGGAAGGCTAAACAGAAATTTGTCGAATCCCTACTTGATGCATCGGGACTAAGGCTGACCAAACGAGCACTCGAGACGCTTTCTACACATCTCGGCGACGCTCCGGCTCGGGCCGATGCGATCGTGTCTGTTCTTTCGGCCCGACATGGCGAAGGCGCGATCCTGGATGTAAATGAGATCGTCGATTATCTTGGTGAACACGGCGAGGTCCCCATGTGGGACTTGACCGAAGCCATCGAAAAAGGTGATCAAGCGGGTGCCCTCCGGGTCTTGAAGACAATTTTCGTAGATGCGGGAAGGGACCCCGTCATTCTAATTTCGGTACTCGGCAAGAGACTTAGTGAGCTTGCGGCGATCTCGTCTGGCAGTGCCAAGAACCCAGAAGCGGTCAATTCGGCGCTTCGGCGAGCCGGATTGCTTTCCGAGAAAGGGACGAAGCATCCATATGCGATCGAGAAAATGATCCCGGTGGCGCGACTATTTGGGGTAGAGGACTACAAGGCGGCATTCGGGTGGGTGCAAGAGGCCGATCTTGCCCTTAGGGGTGAGCCGATTATGCCAAAGGAGATCTGTCTCGAAGTAATGGTCACGAGGTTGTCCGCCCTTTATCGACGCCGAAGAAATATGCGAGCAACATCTCCTCAGGAGAGCTGATAAGGGTCCAACGACAACAAGCGGCCAGCCCATTGGCCGCCGCTTATGTTGTTAGGAGTGAAAACGAGACCCTTGGACTAACCGCCCAAAGCGCCTATCTTACAGAGAGGCGATCTGCTTCATAAGACGAGACTTGCGCCTAGCTGCCTGGTTCTTGTGAATGATTCCCTTGGAAGCCGCCTTGTCAAGCTTCTTGATGGCGTTTCTAAGATTCGTCTCTGCGTCCTCGCTGCCATTACTCGCCGATTCGACGGCGGACTTGATGCGAGTCTTGATCTCTGAGCGAGCGGCCTTGTTTATGACCCTCGACTTTTCGTTCGTCTTTATTCTTTTGATTTGACTCTTGATGTTGGCCATCTTGAGAAGGATCCTCACTCTTTATGCCACAAAATGCGGAGTTCCCGCCCGGCAGAGACAAGAGTCTAGAAGGCCTTAACACCTTTTGGCGCCGTTGCGCCTAGGCTTTTGGGCAGACCATGAATGAAATAGATCTAATACGCAATCTTTCCGTCATCGCCCACATCGATCACGGCAAATCGACGTTATCCGACAGGATTCTTGAGCTTACCCATGCAGTTGATCCGCGTCAGATGCGCGAGCAGTATCTCGACTCTATGGATATAGAGCGAGAGCGGGGAATAACGATTAAGGCTCAAAACGTCAGGGTGTCATGGAAGGGTCACATCATCCATCTGATAGATACCCCTGGGCACGTGGACTTTGGATACGAGGTCTCTAGATCACTAGCCGCATGTGAGGGGGTCATCCTGCTCGTCGACGCTTCGCAAGGTATCGAAGCCCAGACCCTAGCGAACTGCTATTTGGCATTGGAGAACGACCTTGAGATAGTCGCCTGCTTGAATAAGATCGACCTTCCACAAGCTGAACCAGATCGTTATGCCCAGGAGATCGAGACGATTTTGGGTATCCCGGCGGAGTCCATCCTGAGGGTTTCCGCTAAGACCGGTGCTGGGGTAGATCTCCTTTTGGATGCGGTTTTGGATCGCATTCCTCCCCCCAAGGGGGACAGAGATGCAGCTCTGTCGGCTCTGATATTCGATTCCTATTACGACCAGTATCGGGGTGTTGTGAGTTCGATAAGGGTCGTGCAAGGAACCGTATCGACCGGCGAGAGGCTTCGATTCATGCAGACCGGGGCGGTGCATGACGCCGAGGAGATCGGAATAAAGACTCCCTACCCAGTGGCGGTCGATCAGCTTGGCCCAGGAGAGGTGGGTTATATGATCGCCGGGATAAAAGACGTAGGTGAGGCGCGTTCCGGGGAGACGGTTACTAGTGCCCAGCGTCCGACGAAAGAGCCACTATCTGGATATCGTGATCCCAAACCGATGGTATTTTGTGGGCTGTTCCCGGTAGAAGGCGATGAGTTCGAAGAGCTTCGTGACTCGTTGGAAAAGTTGAGGCTCAATGACGCAAGCGTAACCTATGAGCCAGAGACGTCCGGGGCCCTGGGCTTTGGATTTAGGTGCGGTTTCCTCGGGCTACTGCACATGGAGATAGTAAGAGAGAGGCTTGAGAGGGAGTTCAACCTTTCCCTCATTGCGACGGCACCCTCTGTGAAGTACAGAGTGTACCTGACCGATTCGCGAGAGGGATTTATCGAGATAGATAATCCATCCGAACTCCCTCCGACTACCTCGGTCGCAAGGATCGAAGAGCCAAATCTAAAGATGTCGATTATAACACCTAGCGAGTACACCGGGACCGTTATGGATCTCTGCCAGACTCGACGCGGCGAAATGCTGAAGATGGAGTATCTTTCACCAGAGAGGCTCGAACTGGTGTACCGCCTTCCCTTGTCGGAGGTCGTAATCGACTTTTTCGACCAGTTGAAGAGTCGGACTAAGGGCTACGCTTCTTTGGATTACGAGTTCGACCTCTATCTGCCCGCCGATCTCGTCAAGCTAGACGTGATGCTAAACGGTGAGCCAGTCGACGCTTTTTCTACCATAATTCACAAGGCTAAGGCATACGACTATGGTCGGAAAATGACCCAGAAGCTAAGGGAGTTGATTCCTCGGCAGCTCTTTGATGTGCCGGTACAGGCATCGGTTGGTGGGAAGATTATCGCTCGTGAGACTATCAAGGCGAGGAGAAAAGACGTCCTCGCAAAGTGCTATGGGGGTGACATTACCAGAAAGCGCAAACTCCTCGAGAAGCAGAAGGAGGGCAAGAAGAGGATGAAGAATATCGGAAGGGTTGAAGTGCCCCAAGAGGCCTTTATATCCGCACTCAAGCTCGACGACTGACGGAAATACCCCCCGCTCCGGCAGAAGTTGCTAACCTTTCCCTGTGGGAAGTGCAATTTGGTTTCGACGCGACCTGCGGGTAAGTGATAACAAAGCAGTACTACGGGCCCTGCAATGCGGAGAGAAGCCCTTCTGTGTATTTGTGGTCGACCCAAAGGTGCTATCCGCCTCCTCTTCCGCCATTCGTACAAGCTATCTGAAAGCGGCCCTTGAGGAACTAAACGAGGAACTCGATGACAATCTGACTCTCATGTTCGGAGATAGTGCGGTTCAACTGGCCCGTTTTGTTACCGAGAACGGTATATCAGACCTCTATTGCTCGAGGGACGTGACCCCACTTTCTCGGCTGATAGAGAGCCAAGTAGCTGAAATGCTTAGGTCTATGGGCGTCAGGGTTCATTTCGTAGACACTCCGTACCTCGTAGATTTCGATAAGGTTCTCAAGGAGGACGGCTCGCCTTTTAGGGTCTTTACGCCGTATTTCAAAACCTGGATCAAGAGTGCCTTGGCGGTGGAGGTCGTTCGATTGCCGCGGAGATATGAGTTTCAATCGGCGAAGTTAGCCGAGCGGCGCAATTGGGGTCCACTGGACAAAGTAGTCAGCTACAGCGGTCAGTTTGCAACTTCGAGTGCAGAGATAATAGCTAGGCTCGATCACTTTGCCGACGAGATCCTGCCCAATTACTCAGAGCTGAGGAACTTTCCTTCGATAGATGGCACATCGAGGCTTTCGGTAGCGCTCAAGTTTGGCCGGATACACCCAAGAACGATCTTCAAACGAGTGGTCGACTTTGATCCAGGACTCCGCTTCACCTCGGAGCTTTGCTGGCGAGATTTTTTTGGCTCTGTCCTTTACCGTAATCCAGATTCGCCCAAGGTTGCCCTGGACGCGAAGTACGACGCCATGAGGTGGGACACTGGACCAATAGCGAAAAGTCGTCTTCAGGCTTGGAAGAGTGGGCAGACCGGTTATCCATTAGTGGACGCCGGTATGAGAGAGCTGCTCGAGACTGGTTATATGCACAACCGTGTCCGAATGGTCGTCGGCTCGTTCTTGGTGAAGGATCTGCACCTTGATTGGCGTCTTGGGGCGAGGCATTTCATGAGCCACCTTCTAGACGGGGATGTCGCTTCAAACATCGGCAGTTGGCAGTGGATAGCCGGGTGTGGATCGGATTCAGCGCCATTCTTTAGGATCTTCAATCCTACGCTGCAGCTCCAGAAGTTTGACCCAGAGGGAGATTATCTAAGGCGCTTCATCCCTGAACTCGGTCACCTCGATAAGAAAGCTTGGGCCAGTTTTATTCGTGCCGATTCGGCACAACAAGACCGTCGTCTCTATCCTCGTCAGATTGTTGACCACAATCGCGAAAGGAGAGAAGCCCTTTTAAGGCTGAGCGAACTTTCGACGATAGGATTCGTTAACTGACCGAGCGCACCTTCCCACTCCTTCTTCGTCCGAGGATGAGGAAGAGAGAGACGGTGACCGAAAGGTAGCATAGGTATGCCAGCAGCTGTAGAAGGGTCGGTTGTGAAGCGTAGCCAAAGAAGCTGTGGGCTATGTCTCCGAGGGTCGATTGGTCATTGAGGAAGGATCCCGTGTTCCAGAGGGCCCTGTCCAAAAATGGCATCCAACCCAGCTGTTGCAAGTTCTGTATCGCATCAACGAGCAGGCCTGCGGCAAAGAACATAAGCGCCACGCCGAGGATCTTGAATGCCTTTGCGATATTTATGCGGTGCCCTAATCGGTAGACGAACCACGCAAAGACGAGTGAAAGCGCTGTTCCTAACGCCGCACCAATGGCCGGACCCTCGATTTTGGAAGCAAAGACTATCGCAAGTGTAAAGACCATCGCTTCGAGGCTCTCCCGGCCGACGGCTTGGAAGGCCATCAGGGCCATGGAGAATCCAGCTTTTTTTTCCAAAATTTGCTCGGCCTTGACCCCGAGGTCTTTGGACAGGCTTCGGCTGTGGGAACGCATCCAGAAAGTCATGTATGTCATAACTACAGTTGCGAGTAGATAGGTGAAAGTTTCTATCTTGGTCTGCAGCTTTGTACCGGCATAACTGTGTACGGTGGTGTAGATTATCACCCCTAATGAGGCGGCAAGTAACAGGGCCACTACAACCCCGGCTATCACATATCGGAAGTACTCGGTCTGGCCAACTTTTTTTAGATAAGCGAGCAAGATAGCAACGATCATCGATGCTTCTATTCCTTCGCGAACAAAAATCGTGAAACTCGCTAGCAAATGTCACCTCTCGGAGGTTAAAACTAATCGATATTGTAAAAAATTGCCTAAATATGTTTTTAGACTTCACCACCCATCGGCGAACTATAGACCTATAGCCTTAATGGATTCCAAAGTTGTTGAGGCCAGCCGTCAGTGGTGTCTCTGGGCAGTACGAACCGCATCCAACGCTCCTTATTGCGTCGGCTGTTAGGTCGAGGTCTGATTCAGGTCATTGTCTAATTCCCTGATAGATGGCTAGTGGCGGACAATGTGCGATAGCTGATTCTCTAAAGATTTTGTGTTCTGGCCAAATGCCATTTACATCGGATCCTGCCGGCGTAATATTTCGGTGGAGGACACCATCCGGCGGGCAGAGAATTACTTCGGGCTTTTCTCGAACTCTCTTGACCAAACCTGGGTGACTAAGAGTTAGCTTGTCAGAGGACCGAAGAGCAGGCTAATAAGAACGAAGGCTCTGCGGGAATAAACCACTTATCATCGGTTACCTACAGTGGTGGACCCTTAGTAGACTCGAGCTATACAGGTTGCTTATAAAGGGAAGATTTGTCAGTACCTGTCTTGGACGGATGACTTGGCTGCAGGAAATGTGGTCTCTGCCTTAGGTTGGGTAGCTTGAAAAAACGTGATGCCAAGACCATCTTTGCTTCGGTGGGAGACCCGTTTCGCTTTGGATCCTTCGCCAGGTCACAGCGGGAACCTCGCGATGCTTTTCGCATGAGGGTCGAACCGTCGGAAGAGTTGGACCTCAGCGTCGTCGTTCCCTTTTTCAACCCCGGCAATAGACTTCGCCCCCAGATAGGCGAGACTATTGAGATCCTGCGGGGGCTGGATATCTCCTTTGAGGTAATTGCCGTTTGCGATGGATCCACCGATGGCTCGGGTGAGTCGATCGTTGACATGGATACAGACGTGCTGAGGGTGATTCACCTTGGGAAAAATAGTGGGAAAGGTGAGGCGCTTAGAGTTGGCCTTCAGTTGGGCAAAGGCAGGTACCTCGGTTTCATAGATGCCGATGGCGACATTCCGCCAAAAGTCCTGGTTCCCTTCGTCGCCCTTATGAGCCTTTACGAGCCCGACATCATCCTCGGGTCTAAGAGGCATCCGATGTCGGACGTTACCTATCCATTTCTAAGGCATGTCTATTCGATAACGTACCAGCTACTAGTGCGACTGCTCTTTAACTTGAATATTCGAGATACTCAGACCGGCATCAAACTGGTGCGGCGCCAGGTACTCGAGGCCGCACTTCCGATGATGGTCGAAAGTGGCTACTGTTTTGACCTTGAACTCTTCGTAGTGGCAAAGAGTCTCGGCTTTGTGAGGTTCTTTGAGGCGCCGGTGACAATCAAGGAACGCTTCGCATCGACGATATCACCTCGTGCCGTAGTTGGAATGCTAGTCGATACCGTCAGAATCTTTTTCAGGCTTAAAGTGCAACGCCGCTACCGAAAAGGGTCAAAGCCAGCGGCTATTTTACCCCCCGAGTAACCCGGTGTTGACTTTGCAAGAGTCGAATAGAATCAAGCAATGGTGACTAATGACGTATCTGCGAATAACGGTGCCAAGCAGAAGTCTGTAACGGATCCAGTCCAGAGGCGTTCGGAGATAATACGGACGGTTGTCGACGAATACGTCAGGACTAATGAGCCGGTTGGTTCAGCCCATGTGGCTAGGGCTTCCAAGTTCATGGCGTCGTCGGCTACGATTAGGAATGATATGGCCGTACTCGAGCAAGAGGGCTATCTCAATCAGCCGCACGTCAGTTCTGGGAGGATCCCTACAGACCGCGGGTATCGGTACTACGTCGATCAACTCGTTCAGAGGGAGCTTCAAAGTTTTGAAAAAGTTTCTGACATCAATAGGTTTTTTCAGCTCCTTCATGGGGAGATAGAGCAGACCTTGACTTCGGTTTCGCAGTTGATCTCGGAGTTGACCGACTGCACATCCATTGTGACTTCTATAGACCTAACCGCCGTCCAGATCAAACATGTCCAGCTTGTGGGTTTGGGCCACGGTAACGTCCTTCTGGTCGTAGTCGGCTCAAACGGAAGTGTTGACAAGTTTGTGGTTGAAGCCGACGAAGATCCGACCGAGGAAGAGGTGCAGAAGGCTTCAAACTTTATCAACCAGAGGCTCAAGAGTCTGGATCTTGACAAGGTAGAAGGGGAAGTCGGTTCAAGCGGTGATCCGAGGGTCGACGAACTGATTGCCCTGGCTCTTGGGGCTTTGGTTCAAAATCTGCAGGAACCACACGAGGACTTATGGGTGAATGCAACTTCGAAGGTTGCAGTCTCCTTTGACGCCGTGGATAAAGTGTCGAAGGTCTTACAGGCCCTCGAACATGAGTACCTCGTAGTATCGCTCGTGCGGTCTATGATCTCAAAGAGGCAAAACGTGTCGATTGGCAATGAGACCGGAGTGGAATCATTGTCTGATTGCGCATTGGTCGTTGCTCCTTTTGAAGTTGATGGCAAAAGAGCGGGTTCGATTGGAATACTGGGACCTACCAGAATGGACTACCCACTCGCACTTTCGACTGTGAGCTTGGTTGGCGAAAAGCTAGGTCGATACCTTAGTGAGGGATGAGTTTGGCTGATTATTACGAGTTGCTGGGCGTTTCGCGCAGCGCAACCGAGGATGAAATAAAGAAGGCATATCGGCGATTGGCTCGCGAGCACCACCCCGATATTACCGGTGGTAACAAGGATTCTGAAGAGCGTTTCAAAGAGGTGACCCGGGCATATGAAACTCTCCGGGATCCCGAGAAGAGACGCATGTACGATACCTATGGCTCCGACGATCCCAGAATGGCACAGGGTTCCGCTCAGGATATATTTGGTGCCGGCTTCGGAGATATCTTCGAGACCTTCTTTGGGCAGGCATTTGGAAATAGTCCATTCGGCCAACAGGGTCCAAGGCGAGGCGGAAATGCCGAAGTCACCGTGGTGCTTACTTTTGAAGAAGCAGTATTTGGAGTCAAAAAGGACGTAACCGTCCGCCTTCCCGTGGTCTGTGGAAGTTGTGCTGGTTCGGGGGCCCAACCCGGAACGAGTGTTCAGACCTGTGGAATCTGCAAAGGAGCCGGCCAAGTCAGAAGGGTCCAACAGAGCTTCCTCGGTAGGGTTGTCACCACCGTGCCTTGCGACAAGTGCCGTGGTGAAGGCAAGATTATTACGCAACCCTGTAAAACTTGTCGGGGAGAGGGCATAACCGTCGAGGATAGGTCTTATGTCATAGACATTCCACAGGGAGTCGACGAAGGTACTACTCTTAGGCTTCCAGGCAAAGGTCCAGCGGCATCCCACGGAGGTCTGCCTGGGGACCTCTATGTGAGGGTAGCGGTATCGAAATCCGACCGCTTCACGAGGGATGGGATAAATATCAGGGCCCAGCAATCCGTTTCGATTGCACAGGCGTCATTGGGTACCTCGATTCTCTTTACCACTTTGGATGGCGAGGAGACTATTTCGATTGCCCCGGGGACCCAAAGCGGAACTGAGATTGTGCTAAAGAACAAAGGTGTTCCCCAGCTCCAGGGTAGACGCCGAGGAGATCTCATTGTGACCATCGTCGTAGTGACGCCCATTGACCTGAATGATGAGGAAATTGGACTCCTTCGGAGGCTCGCAGAAATAAGGGGAGAAGTTATATCTGAACCCGTCGACCAGGGTATTTTCTCTAAACTAAAGTCTGCCTGGAAGTAGACGAAGTTCGGAAATTTGCT
>JABEUO010000138.1 GCA_013044415.1 Acidimicrobiaceae bacterium | reverse complement strand
GCCAGCTTCGTCGGTCCAGGTTGACCAGCGCGGGTTCGTGTTGGTGGATGAGTACATGAGGACGTCTGAACCGGGGGTCTTCGCAATTGGCGACCTGATAGCAACCCCTCAGTTGGCACACGTAGGTTTTGCCGAAGCAGTACTCGCTATCAAGACGATCCTCGGAGAGGCCGCTTTGCCGGTGGATTACGCGAAGGTTCCATGGTGTATCTATACCCATCCGGAAGTAGCCTTTGTTGGATTTACCGAGGTGCAAGCTAAAGAAGCCGGTTACGACGTAATCGTCAAGAAGGACCCCTTCGGCGGGAACTCCAGGGCGCGAATTATCGGTGAGACCGATGGAGTCGTAAAGGTCATCGCCGAGAGGCTCCCCGACGGCAAAGCCGGAGCGATACTAGGGGTTCATATGGCGGGACCATGGGTAACCGAACAGCTCGGCCAAGCGTATCTGAGTGTCAACTGGGAGGCAACCCCAGACGAAATTGCCCAATATATTCAACCGCATCCGACGTTGTCGGAAGCATTCGGAGAGACAGTGATAGCACTAACAGGAAGGGGGCTGCACGTTGGCTGAAATTGTCATGCCACAGCTCGGAGAAACAGTCACCGAGGGAACGATCACCAGGTGGATGAAGAAGGTGGGAGATCCCGTCCTCCAGGACGAAGTTCTTTTTGAAGTATCCACGGACAAGGTCGACTCTGAGGTGCCTTCATCCGCTTCAGGATTCTTGACCCAGATCCTAGTACAAGAGGGGGAAACGGTCGATGTCGGCACGGCTATAGCCATTGTCGAGGCGGAAGCCGGAGCTACTCCACCTCCTGCACCGGTGGCAGCGACGCCCCCGCCTCCTCCGATTGAGACACCTCCTCCTGCACCGGTGGCAGCGACGCCTCCACCGCCTCCACCGGTCGCACCTACCCCACCGCCAGCGCCCCCAGCTGCGGATCCTGCGCCAGCACCGATCGCTTATACGCCTCCGTCGGTGGCACCTACCTCAACACCCGAGCCGTCCCAAGCTAGTAATTCGGGCCCGGCCAAGGTGGATGCCGGACAGGTGGCGGCCTCCCCAGCAGATGCACTTCTGCTCTCGCCGGTGGTACGCAAGCTGATAAACGAGAATGGATTAGATCCTGCCGACATCGAAGGGACTGGTGCCGGTGGCCGTGTCACCAGGAGCGATGTACTGAACTATCTGGATCGAAGTGGCTCTAGGGCGCCACGAGTCCAATCGGCACCGAGCGTCATTACCACCGAGTCGACGAGACCGGTATCGGCGCCAGCGCCATCAGCGCCAGCCCCCCAAAGCCAGGTGCAGGCCCCTCAGAGTCAGGCGCCTGCGGTCAGGGCGGGAGCGAGAGACGAAGTAATACCGTTTGATAACATTCGGCGGCGGACAGCGGAGCACATGGTCCGGTCGAAGGCAACTTCTGCACATACCCTCGTCGCTATCGAAGTGGACTTTGAGGCGGTAGAAAAGGTGCGAAGGGATTCAGGTGCAGGCTTCAAGGCGGAAGAGGGCTTCTCGCTTACCTACCTTCCCTTTATCGCCAGGGCGGTGGTGGAAGCGATGAGAAACTATCCCAAGGTCAACGCCTCGGTCGGCGATGACGCTTTGATAGTGCATAAGGACGTCAACCTCTCGATCGCAGTTGACCTCAACCTCGAAGGCCTGATAGCTCCGGTAGTCCATAATGCGGATACCAAGAGGATGCGTGGAATTGCAAGGGAGATAAAGGATCTAGCCGATAGGGCGCGTGCCCGTCAACTGAGCCTCGACGACATCTCGGGCGGTACCTTCACGATTACTAACCCCGGACCATTTGGGACGTTCATGACGGGCCCGATAATCAATCAGCCGCAGATTGCGATCCTTTCTACTGACGGGATCAAGAGAAAACCGGTTGTGATTAACCACCCAGACGGGACGGAGAGCATCGGGATCCATTCGGTGGGGTTGCTCGCCCTCTCCTTCGACCACAGGGCCCTAGACGGTGCCTACGCTTCGGCCTTTTTGGCGCAGATCAAAAAGATAATCGAGGAGTGGAACTGGGCCCAAGAGGTCTGATCACAACCCTTTGGGCAAAGAGCCCGGCCCGACTTTGAGTCGGGTCGGGCATTGTAACTGGATCCTAATTACTTTAGGGATCCGCCCTTGGTAAAAAGGAGGAGGGCCGGTGGCACTACAGGTTCGATGGCTCGGGAGGGCCAAATATAAAGACGCCTATGCGTTGCAAAAGGCACTATTTGGCACCAGCACCAGCGACTATCTTTTGCTGTGTGAACACAACCACGTCTTTACCCTCGGGGTTAGGGCGGATAAGGCGCACATTCTGGTCGAGCCAGCAGCGGTAGACGCCGAAGTGTTCGACGTCGACAGGGGAGGCGACGTTACCTATCACGGGCCAGGACAACTCGTCGGGTATCCGATCATAAATGTCGACTTCGGTTCGGACATGACGCCACGCTATGTGCACTCCCTCGAAGAGGCGATAATTCGAACACTTTTTGATTACGGTATCGAGGCAGCGGTGCTGGAAGGTTATCCGGGCGTATGGGTAGGTGCAAATAGCGACAACCCGAGGAAGATAGCCGCAATCGGTGTAAAAATCACCCGGGGTCGGACTATGCACGGGTTCGCCTTGAATGTCTCGACGAATATGGACTACTTCTCCTACATTGTTCCGTGCGGACTGACCGGTATGGCGGTTACATCTATGGCTCAAGAAGGCGTTGACGTACCCCTTGCAGAGGTTGGAGAGAAGTTTCTTGGTCACTTTGCCCGAATTTTTGGCTTCGATGACGTCAACTACGCCGGGGTCGACCGAAGTGCGCCGTGGGCAATTCGTGTCGAAAAGGACGACAATGAACACCGTGCGGTAGCTTCGAGGCTCAATCAGAGACTGAAGAGGGCCGGAGTCGATCCAGCTTCAGGATTGGTTATCTCCGAGAGGAAGCCATCATGGCTTAGGCTCCGAGCTGAGATGGGACCCGAGTATCGGCAACTGAAGTCCTTCCTAAGGAAGATGTCGCTTACGACGGTCTGTGAAGAGGCCGGTTGTCCTAACATCTACGAATGCTGGCAGCAGGGAACCGCTACCTTCATGATCAATGGTGATAAGTGCACCCGGAGTTGTGGGTTCTGTCTCGTCGACACGTCTAAACCCCTCGAATTGGACCCCGAAGAGCCAGGACGAGTCGCCACTGCGGTATCGGATATGGGCTTGAGCTTTGCGGTAGTTACCGCAGTTGCCAGAGATGACCTAGCAGACGGAGGAGCGGGAGCCTTCAGGGCGACCATAGACGCAATCCATGATTTAGATAGTGGTTGTGGAGTTGAAGTGCTGATACCGGACTGCAAGGGAGACGGGGGATCGCTCGCTACCATCTTCGATGCCCGACCAGAGGTATTGAACCACAACATCGAGACTCCGCTGCGCCTCCAGAGGGCGGTACGACCACAAGCAAGCTACGCTCGTTCCCTCTCGGTCCTTGCCAGAGCTAAGGAGGCAGGGCTCGTCGTAAAGTCCGGAATCATGGTCGGTATCGGGGAGACCATCGACGAGGTAAAGACTTCCCTGTTTGACCTAAGGTCGGTGGGAGTGGATATCGTTACCATCGGACAGTACCTTCGACCGACCGAAGATCACCTCCCAATAGCCCGTTACTACACCCCCGAAGAGTTCGACGAACTAAGAGCCTACGGGTATGCATTGGGTTTTGCTCACGTCGAGGCATCGCCCATGGCTCGGTCGTCGTATCACGCAAAGACAGGGGCTTCTGCGGTGAGAAGTCAAGTCCTCGTCTAGCTTGAGACCGTAAATGCTGTCATTTGCAGCATTTAGTTTCCACGTAGCTGTCTTCAGATCGGATAATGGTGCAATCAGAGCGAGCATTAATAGACCTCTCCGAATCGGCCTTCAACTCCTCGAGGCGTAGCAGGTTGGCGGAAGTCCAAGTAGCGATGGACCAAGGTGGAATCGATGCCCTCGTGTTGACATTGGGTGCGGATATGCCGTGGTTGTGCGGATACGAGGCGATGCCACTCGAGAGGATAACCGCCCTCGTAGTACCGAGGGGATATAAGCCGATCCTCGTCGTTCCGAAGCTGGAAGCCCCAAGGGTACGCCATTTTGAGGATAGCTTTGATCTGCGGCCGTGGTCCGAATCGGAGAATCCCTTCCACATCATCGCTGAACTGCTAGGTAAGGCCAGCAGTGTGGCGGTCTCCGAAAAGACCTGGGCGAGTTGGCTGATCAACTTAGAGAACGAATTGGGGTCGGTTGAGTTCTCTCTGTCAGCCGACGTGATAGGGGCGATTAGGGCTAAAAAGGATCCCTTGGAGATCGAGGTGCTGACCCGTGCGGCGAATGCAGCCGATGAGGTGGCTAATCAAATAATCGGTGGCGAAGTCGCATTACTTGCAAGGACCGAAAGACAAGTCTCGGCAAGGATATCCGAGCTTTTGATCGAGGCTGGACATAAGAGGGTCAATTTTGCCATAGTAGGCTCAGGGCCGAATTCTTCCTCCCCCCACCACGAGCCGACGGACAGGGTGATAGCCGAAAACGAATCTGTGGTCTGCGACTTTGGCGGCACATATCAGATTGGTGACGAGCCCGGCTACTGTTCCGACACCACCCGCACCTTCTTCACTGGGGAAGTTGACCCAGATTTTGCCGACCTTTACAAGGTGTTGCAGTTAGCCCAGGCCGAAGCCTGTAGATCTGCTACTGTCGGATCAACCCTGGCTGGCGTCGACGAAGTGGCGAGGTCGATAATTAGGGAAGCAGGCTATGGTTCGTATTTCGTTCATAGACTCGGTCACGGAATCGGCCTTGAAGAGCATGAACTGCCATATTTAGCAGAGAATTCCACCGGAATCCTCGAAGCCGGGCACGCCTTCTCGGTAGAGCCAGGGATATATATCCCAAATAGATTCGGCGCAAGGATCGAGGATATCGTGGTAGCAGATTTCGGTGGACCTCGGGTACTAAATCAGTCTTCCCGACAAATCCAAAGCACATAGCCCGTAATCAATAGCCCGTAGTGTGCGCTGTGGCGTGCGATGAGTCATAGGCGATGCTGCCTTTCTGTCAGCGATAAGTTCTGTCAGCGATAAGTTCTGTCAGCGATAAGTTGTGGCCAAAAGACGAGCTAACTTCGAAGTGAAATGGTGGAAGCGATTTGGTTCCGATAAGGAATACCACCAGGTTGCTGGACGTGTTACAATCTTGTTATTTGCGATACTCAAAATACGAGAGATCGTGATTAAGACGGGATGGTCGGCGATAAATGGAATTTAACGGCGCTAAGTCAAAGGCCTTCGACGGTGTCGTGGTGGAATTCATCAACTCACTTCCAGATGGCACCAGTAAGGCACTTTTATCCTACAATTTGCCACTGCAGCAGGCTTGGCGGACGACGCTAAAGCCGATGATTATCTCGCCGACCTGGCGAACGCTCGACGTTGGTAGTGGACACGGTCTATTTGCCCTTGAATTAGCTGGCCAGCTACCGATGAAAGTAAAAGGAATTGAAATTGAGGAGGCCTACGTCGACCAGGCGAATGAACTAAAGGCGAGGCTTGACAGAGTGGGTTTCTTCCCGCAGGGTTCGGAAGTCTCCTTTGAAGTTGGCGACGTAAATGAGTTGAAGTTCAAGGGCTCGAGTTTTGACTTCATTATGATGCGGGAGGTCTTCCAGTACCTTTCGGAGCCGAATAAGGCTGTCGCCGAACTCTATAGAGTGGCCTCAAAGGGAGCATACCTATTTGCGGAGGACGTCGACGACGGACTATACATCACCTGGCCTCCGCCTCACGCATCGATGCAGAAGCTTCACGATGCAATCGGTTTTCTGCAGAGGTCATTTGGTGGAGATCGGAATTCGGGACGAAAGATGAGTTCTTATTTGCGCTATGCGGGCTTTGCGATAAACTCAGCGTCGTTGATTTCCGAAGCTCATCACCTGGACTCCAACCAGGTCAACTATGAGCGCAGTTCGATTGTAATGCAGCTCCAGGCGGCAAAACCCCGGCTCGTCGAGGTAGGTGCGGTCACCGAAGATGAGTTCGATCACCTGTTGGACGACTACCGCGGGGCAGAGTTGGGCGAGCAGTTTCGCATGGCGGCGAGGGTAATGGTCATCGCACAGAAGCGATAGATCTCATAGTTGAACTATCTAACCCGAGAATCGGAAGATGGTACTTCATCCATGCGCCGTTAGCGAATGGGCTAGAAATTTTTTTGTCGGACGAGTCGGGGAAAGTATCGCTTGTATGCCAACTACGCCGATAGAAGCTCGCCGGGTTTGACTACCTGACGCCCGCAGAGGGGCGCATCTTAGCTGCTCAAGCAGGGCGCATGCTCTGTTCAAGGTGGTAGCCGGGATTATGCCGGGTGCATCCGTCGCTGTGTGTGGACCAATAAGGGGTACTTGTTTCTGTCTTAGTTGGAAATACCTCGAGATCGTTATTGAGGTTCTTGACCGATATTTACCGCCACCGGAAGGATGTCACCATCTCGCTGACACGAGATGGTGGAACAAGCGACCAACTAGGCCACAAAGTATTTAGCCATCGGGTGGTGGCAGATTATCGCCGTGGTGGTCTGTTCCGGGTTGAGTTGGAAACCTTCGCTCACCGTTACGCCGATTCGATCTGCCCCGAGTAGTTCGACCACCTTTGAGTTGTCTTCAAGGTCTGGACATGCAGGGTATCCCCATGAGTACCTACCACCTCGGTATTTTTGTCTAAAGAGGCCGGTCAATGTTGGTCCGTCTTCGTCGACGAAGCCTAGTTCTGTTCTGATGTGCTTGTGCCAAAGCTCGGCGAGGGCCTCGGTCATCTCAACCCCGAGACCGTGTAGGAAGAGATAATCCTGATACTGGTTCGTGGCGAATAGTTCGGCGGTTATCTCGGAGACCCTGTGCCCCATGGTAACTACGGAAAAGGCCGCATAGTCGACTTGGTCAGAGGATAGCGGCCTGAAGAAGTCCGATATCGACAGGTAAGGTTCAACCTTTTGCCTCGGAAAACTAAAGCGGGTAAGTTCTTCAGACCGGTCGGTGTCCTTGTACACTATCAGGTCATTTCCGACAGAATTCACCGGAAAGTAGCCGTATACAACCTGTGGAATCAGCGCTTGTTTGGCTATCGCTTTTTGCAATTCGACCCGCAGGGTCTTTTTGATCCTCGCCTTGAAGGAGCCGTCCGATTCGCCATTTTCTGGCCTAAATCCCCATTGATTTCTGTACAGGGCCGTCTCGTTTAGGTAGCTTGCGATCTCTTCCAAGGCGATACCCTTTACGACCTCGGTTCCAATAAAGGGTGGTACGAATATAGGGTTGTCAAAGGGGACCGAGTCGGATCTGAGGTTCGCACGTACGGGCTCAATCTCGGACATTTGCGCCGACCTCTTGGGAGGTAGCTTCCGTTCCGATAGTTTGCGACCGAAATCGTCGTCAACGATATTTCCGGATTTGATCCCGTTCAACTTGTCCATAACACGAAGGCCCTCAAAGGCATCCTTGCCGTAAAAGAGACGACCTTTGTAGATGCTTCTTAGGTCCTTTTCTACGAATGTTCGGGTAAGCGCAGCGCCGCCGAGGATAACTGGTACGTGGGATAGCCCAAGGAAGTTCAGTTCTTCAATATTCTCCTTCATCACCAAGGTGGATTTGACCAGTAGCCCACTCATCCCGATGGCGTCGGCCCCCACCTCCTTCGCCTTGGAGACCATCTCCGACAGGGGAACCTTGATCCCTAGGTTGTATACGACATAGCCGTTGTTGGTGAGGATTATGTCCACGAGATTCTTCCCGATGTCGTGGACGTCGCCCTTGACGGTGGCTAGCACGATGGTGCCCTTGTTCGACTGGTCGACCTTTTCCATATAGGGTTCGAGGAACGATACAGCGGCCTTCATGGTCTCAGCGGAAGAGAGTACGAATGGTAGCTGCATCTTTCCCGAGCCGAAGAGTTCGCCAACTTCGGCCATTGCGTCTAGAAGCACCCCGTTGATGATCTCTAGCGGACTGATCGGCTCCTCTAGAGCTAGGGTGAGGTCTGCCTCGAGGCCCACACGGTTTCCATCGATAATTCGCCGATATAGACGCTCCCTAATCGGTAGGGAGGAGAGGTCAATTTTGATCTTGGAGCGAGACTCCGCTCCCTCAAATAGCTCTATGAGCCGAGAGAGGGGATCGTAACCCTCCCGCCTCCGGTTATAGATAAGGTCTAGTGCCACCTCTACCTGTTCGTCTGGGATCGATGCGAGGGGGACGATCTTGGAGGGGTGTACGATTGCGGCGTCGAGACCGGCTGCTACGCATTCCTGTAAAAAGACCGAGTTGAGCACCTCCCTAGCGGCTGTATTGAGGCCGAAGGAGATGTTGGATAGACCGACGACGGTAAACACCCCCGGGAGGTTCTCTTTGATCAGCCTGATACCTTCGATGGTTTCCTTGCCGTCAAAGCGTGACTCCTCCATCCCGGTAGATATTGGCAGCACGAGGGGGTCGAAGAGGAGGTCCTGGGGCCTCAATCCATACCGCTTCGTAGCGATGTCGTAGATAGCCCTCGCTGCTTCAAGCTTCCATTGGGCGGTTCTCGCCTGTCCGGTCTCGTCGATGCAAGTGCAAACTACCGCGCTACCGTACTCTTTAGCCAGCCTAAGGAATTTGTCCAGCCTCGTCTTTGGGGCAGAACCCTCCTCTAGGTTGACCGAGTTGATTATCGGTCTTCCCCCAAGGAAACTCAATCCGGTCTCGATTACTTCGGCCTCGGTCGAGTCCAACATGATCGGAATTGTCGATTGGACCGCAAGCTGTGAAGCCAAAAGCTCCATATCTTTGACACCGTCCGCACCCGTATAGTCGACGCACAGATCGATCATGTGCGCCCCATCCTTGGTCTGCTCCTTGGCCATGTCGACGCAGGTATCGAGGTCACCCGCCAGCATCGCCTCTCGGAATCGTTTTGAGCCGTTGGCGTTCGTTCTCTCACCAATGGCCAGATACGAGATATCTTGGGAAAGTGCTACCGGTGAATAGAGGGATGCGACCGAAGGCTCAAGTTCAACCCGCCTCTCCTTGAGCTCAAGGTTGGCGCAGCTATCCACTATCGCTTTGATGTGCTCTGGGGTAGTCCCACAGCATCCGCCGACTATTTGGACACCGAGGTCTTGTACGAATCGACTTTGATATTCGGCTAGCTCCTGCGGGCCTACGTCATAGTGCATCTTTGACTCCACTATCGAGGGAAGTCCGGCATTTGGCAGGCAAGATATTGCAAAAGGACTGTTGGAAGCTAAGTGGCGGAGGTGCTCACCCATCTCCTTCGGCCCCGTCGCACAGTTGATACCTAGGGCGATCGGTTCGAAGGGCTCTAAGGCAACCAACGCCGCACCGATCTCGGTGCCGGGGAGCATTCTTCCAGTGAGTTCGATGGTTACCTGAACTTGGACGGGTAGTTCGCGACCCGCTTTGGCCATCGCCGCTCTCGCTCCGGCTATCGCAGCTTTAGCGCTCAATAGGTCGAATACGGTTTCGATTAAGAGTAAGTCGACACCACCGTCTATGAGCCCTTCCGCCTGCACTTGGTAGGCGTCTTTTAGCTCCTTATAGCGAATCTGTCCGAGAGATGCGAGTTTCGTACCTGGACCCATCGAGCCTGCTACGAATCGGGGCTTGTCGGGACGAGAGTACCCCGAGGCTACCTCTTTTGCGATCTGGGCGGCCCGGAGGTTTAGTTCGTATGCACGATCGGCAATTTTGTACTCTGCTAATACGGTCGAGATTGACCCGAAGGTGTCGGTCTCAATTACGTCCGCTCCGACTTTGAGGAAGGATTCATGGAGGCTTTGGATGGCATCTGGGCGGGTAACTACGAGGATTTCATTACATCCCTCGAGGGCCTCCCCGCCGAAATCGTCGGCCGTTAGTCCAATTGTTTGAAGGTTTGACCCAGTTGCACCGTCGAAAATTACTACTTGGCGACTTGCGAGGAGTTCTTGGTAACTTTTCATCTATAACTAGCCTAGTGAAGGTCACTTAGGCCAAGACGGCTAAGTTTTTTCTCTTGAAGATCTACACAAAAAAGGGCGACGACGGTTCGACGGGTCTTTTGTATGGCGGCCGCACCCTAAAGAACAGCTACGCAATAGAGCTCAATGGGGCGGTAGACGAAGCACAGTCGGCGATCGGGTTGGTGAGGGCCGAGGCCACTGACGAGATAGCGCAGATCTGCCTCGGAATAGAGAAGGACCTCTGGCTCCTGATGGCCGAGGTTGCGACCCTCCCAGAGAATCGACGCAAGCTCGAGAGCTCGGGATCAATGGTCAAGGCCTCGATGATCTCAAGCCTTGAGGAGATGATCGACGCCTTTGAAGGCCGTTTTGAGATGCCAAAGGAGTTTGTTATTCCCGGGCAGAACCGTATTTCTGCACTGCTGGACGTGGCTAGAACGACCGTGCGTAGGGCGGAGCGTTATTCCGTGGACTTCACCCAGGCTATCCCCGACACTCTGGTTGGTGCCTATCTGAACAGGCTCTCTGACCTTTTGTGGATGCTCGCAAGGTTCGCCGAAGGTGACCATCTGCTCAGCAAGCGGGTGGAGTAGTTACCACCTGGCGGTGATCGAGGCGATATTTGGGCGATTCTGAGATGGTGTCGGCTAAGCACATAGGGTGAGTCTGCAGGATTAGCAAAATTCGATCGATTCGGTGGTTAGTGGATCAATTGCTTCGGTATCGAAGTGGGCTTGTGAGCCGCATCTTTGGTCGGCAGTGGCCGATTGCAAATGGCGGTTTCTTTGACCGATCTGCGGTGGCGAAATTCCCTCAGGGGCTTACCGGATTAAGTCCATCTCTCGCCCGCCAGCGCAGCTATCGCTAAACGCTCACCGAATGGTAGGCGTAGTTTTTGACTTCGATCTAGATTGTTAGCAGAGAAGTAGCCGCAGGAGTCCAATAGTGAAGTTTCTAGACCTATTCGTTACAGATTCGATCCCAAGTTCGATCCCGACCTTCGTGGCCTGTTTTAAGTCTGAAGAGGCAAAGACGCTCGCCTCGGGGATTTGGGGTTTCACGGGCGAAGGTGGCGAGATGGCCCCCGGTAGCTATCAAGATCGGGAGGTAATCCTGATAGGCGCTGGAGACAGCGACGAATTCGACCTCGACGCTGCTAGGTATCTGGGTGCGAGTTTCGCTCGCAGGCTGTCTCGGAGTGGCAATTCGGCGCTAGTGATATCTCGGCTCGAGCCAGAACTAGAGGAAGTTTCCGACGCCATTTTGGCCCTCGCTGAGGGTGTACTGCTAGGGACCTATAGGTACGACGCACTAAGGAGCGAGGCTTCGCTTCCAAAAAAGGTCAAGGAATACGATTCTGCGACGTTGGTCGTCCCTTCGGAGTGGATCGACGCAGCAAACAACGCAGTGGAGATAGCGAGGGTGACCGCCCGTGCCACCTGGCTCGCCCGGGACCTAATTAATGAGCCGGCAAAGACTATGACACCTAAGCGATTTGCCGAGGTCGCCACGGAGGTGGCTCGTAATTCAAACCTGGAAATTCGGGTTTGGGATGAGCAAGATGCGCAGCGCGAGAGGCTAGGTGGCCTACTGGGGGTGGCCGCAGGGTCGATCCAACCGCCGCGGATGATTCGTCTTAGCTACCGACCAAAAGGGGACCCCAAGGCGAAGCTTGCACTAGTAGGCAAGGGGATAACCTTCGATTCGGGTGGACTGAGCCTGAAGCCGGGTAATTCCATGATGACCATGAAGACCGATATGTCCGGAGCGGCCGCTGTATTAGCGGCGATGAGCACCCTGACCGAATTGGACTGCCCCTATGAAGTCAATGGCTACATGGCCCTCACCGAGAACCTTCCTTCCGGAACCGCCACCAAGCCCGGCGACGTACTGGTTACCCGATCTGGCAAAACGATAGAGGTCCTCAACACCGACGCTGAGGGGAGGCTCGTACTCTCGGACGCTCTGTCGCTGGCTGTCGAGGATGGTGCGGAAAAGATCGTTGATCTAGCTACTTTGACTGGGGCCTGCGTCGTGGCACTAGGCGGGGAGATCGCCGGTGTGATGGGAAATGATGACGATTTAATTGGCGAGTTGATCAGCGACGGTTCGGTCGAAGGCGAATCGTATTGGCGCCTCCCATTGCCTAAGTCCTATAAGAAACATATCGAGTCAGAGATAGCTGATATGAGAAATATTGGCGAAGCGGGCGCAGCTGGGGCGATCTCTGCGGCGCTTCTGTTGCAGGAGTTTGTCGGTGAGACAAAGTGGGCACATCTCGACATCGCCGGTCCGGCTAGATCGGAGAAGGACGCTGGAATATTCGCCAAAGGTGGGACGGGCTTTGGCACGAGGACCCTTATCAGGTGGCTGACCAAGCACTGAAGCAGGGTGGGAACGCCGCTAGTTTGCAAAGCCGACTCGTGGAGGACCCAGTTCTAGCCTTAGAGTTCTAATAGCTGCAATCTGGCAAAAGTCTAAAGAGCCAGCTGACGGCACCCTGAAGCTTCCAGGTAACGAGCTGGCTAGCAAGGATTTGTACTTTCTGCCTAGCCTCTTGAGTTGTTTGCGTCCCGTGGAAGTGGCGCAAGGTTGGCCCTATCGAAAATTCCCAATCTTTTGGGGCTAGCTTTTTTTGGGGCTAGCTTTGTTGGATGGAATTTGATTCAGTGCTCGCAAGAAGAAAGATGTGCCGTTCCTTCAGCGAAGCCCCCCTGTCTGAACAGGACCGTGAGGCACTCTATTTAGCGGGAACGAGGGGACCCTCAGCGGGCTACAGCCAAGGTACTGAATACCTGGTACTGCTCGATCGGGGTGATATAGACGACTTTTGGGAGATCCACTCTGAAGCCACTTGGCGTGAAAAGAACCCCGACCACGAAGCGGTAAGGGCGGCTCCGATGATTATGATTCCGCTGGCCAACCCCATGGCATACTTGAGGCGCTACTCTCAAGCGGATAAGTCAAGCTCCGGCCTTTCTCGCCTAGAAAACTGGCCCGTTCCATACTGGCTTACCGACGCAGCCTCCTCGACGATGCTCATCCTTCTAAAGGCGGTAGATCTGAACCTTGGCGCCCTTTTTTTCGGGATATTCCGTAATGAGGATCGGATTCGTGATCGCTTTTTGATCCCAGAGCACCTAGATCTCCTCGGGGCGCTAGCCATAGGTCACCCGAAGGAGGCCTCCAGGCCCAGGTCGCCATCGCTAGTACCGAAAAGGAGTGTTGCTTCACACTATCACTTCTCCACTTTTCCAAATTAAAAGGGTATTCCAAATGAATATACTATTTTGAGTTGCACTAGAGTGTATTTCATGCTATTTCATTAACTACGGGATTGCTATGAAATGGAGTCGAAGTGGAACTCGCTAGACCAAAAGAGACAGACGACGTCGCATTGCAGGGTAAGCAACTCGAAAGATCGAGGCGCGTTACGGTTGATTTCAAAGATACGATTCGAATCACCTCCTGGGTGGACCCGATGCTCGACAATATCGGCTACGACCCGAGGTCGAGTTACGTCGAGCACTTTTGGCTCCCGATACTTGGACCCTCATCGATCTGGTTGTTGAGGCGGGCCCGGTCGCTCCTCGAAATGAACCCCACCGGGATCACCATCTCCTGCGCCGAATTGGGCGGCTCCTTGGGGTTGGGCGATACCAAAGGGAGATCCTCCCTCCTCACCAAGACCGTCCAGCGGTGCGTCGATTTTGAGGTCGCAAAGATGACCCACGAGGGATCAATTGCCTTTCGAAGGAGACTCGCACCGCTGAGTGTGCGCCAACTTCAGCGCCTGCCCAAGTCGATAGCCGAGCTGCATCCGTCGGTTTCGCGGGAAGTCGAGTATGAAATGTCACTCGAAACGCTGAGGGCGGAGAGGTTGGCGGCGACTCTATTTGAGCTGGGAGAGACTCCAGATTCAATCGTCATCCAACTGACTAAGTGGAACTTCTCCAGGGAAGTGACCGAGTCGGCGATCTGCAAATATCGAGAAAGCCAAGGGGTCTCGCACTGAAACGGGCCACGCTAAGGGTACCTTGAGCCGACGATGGCGGAGGCATTGCATAAAACGTCGACGAAAACTGGGACCCTCTGGTAGCGAAATCCACACAAGTGGCTGAGACACCCGAATGGAATCCTGAGTCCTGAGGTAGTGTTTAGATAGTGGTCGAGATTGCATAGGGGTGAAGATGGCGAGCTTTAGAGACCTACTATTTCAGACCAAGCTTGAGGTGCAAGAGATTACAACTTCAGACGCCGATGCTGCATTTGGTAGTTGGACCTTCCTCGACGTGAGGGAGGCCGACGAATACCAACAGGGGTCAATTCCTACCAGTATCTTTTTGCCGAGGGGTAACCTCGAGCTTCAGGTAGAGGGGAAGATTCCCGACAAGTCGACTCCGGTAGTCGTCTACTGCGCAGGCGGGGTGAGGTCCGTTTTTGCGGCCAAGACGATGATCGAATTGGGCTACGAAAAGGTAGTTTCAATGGCCGGTGGCTTCAATCGCTGGAAGGATGAGGGGCGGAACTGGTCGGTTCCTAAGACCCTGAACTCTGAACAGAGAAACAGGTATCAAAGGCACCTGCTCCTACCCGAAGTTGGTGAACAGGGTCAGCAGAGACTCCTTGAGTCCAGGATACTCCTCCTCGGGGCTGGAGGTCTGGGGTCTCCCGCCGCCTTATATCTCGCGGCTGCCGGGGTGGGAACCATTGGTGTTATAGACATGGACGTAGTAGACGCGTCTAACCTCCAGCGACAGATCATGCACAACCTCGACCGAATTGGGGAGAGAAAGGTCGACTCGGCTAAGAAGACGATCAACCTGCTCAACCCTGACGTCACAGTGGTTACCTATGACCTAAGGCTCGGCGCCGACAACGTCTTGGATATCATCGACGGCTACGACGTCATCGTCGACGGCACCGACAACTTTCCAACTAGATACCTACTCAACGATGCGAGCCTTAAAAAAGGAATCCCGGTGGTCCATGGTTCGATATTTCGCTTCGAGGGACAGGTCACGGTATTTTCGCCGCACGACGGTCCGTGCTACAGGTGCTTTGTCCCCGAACCCCCGCCCGCCGAACTCGCACCTAGCTGCGCCGAAGCGGGTGTCTTGGGGGTTTTGCCGGGGATTGTCGGATCGATACAGGCCATGGAGGCGATCAAGTTGCTCTTAGGACTCGGAGATCCCTTGATCGGCAGGCTATTGTCCTACGATTCCCTGGAGGAGACCTTCAGGACCTTCAAGATGCGCCGAGACCCGAACTGCCCCACCTGCAGTATCGATCCCAACGAGATCGTTATAGCCGAATACGACGATCTCTGTATGCCACACGCTTTGCAGCCGCCGGTTAGCGTCTAGCTTCAAGGCTATTGCCACCAATTCTAAGGTAGGCCTCATGGGCGCGCTCAGCGACGATTTGGGTGTCAAGTTAGGCCCTGAGTTAGGTCCTGAGCTAGGTCCTGAGTTAGACCCTGAATTAGAACTCGGTCGTGAGTTGGCTTTGACTTTAAATCGAGCCGATCTCGGTCTGAAAGTTAGTGGTGAGGCCCGCTTTAACCTTCGTCGGTCTAGCTGGGATTTATCTAATCGATAATGTATTGTGGGCGTATGCAAGACAGGCAGAGAACCACCGATTCGGGCATCGAGATACGCCCTTTTTATGAGTCTGGCGATTTGGGGGACTTTGACCCCGATAAAATGCTCGCCAGTCCCGGAAACTACCCCTATACGAGGGGAATCTATCCCGATATGTACCGCGGTAGGCCGTGGACGATGCGCCAATACGCCGGGTTTGGGACGGCTGAGGCTACCAACGAGCGGTTTAAGTTCCTGCTGTCAGCGGGGCAGACCGGCTTGAGCTGCGCCTTCGATCTCCCCACTCAAATGGGATACGACTCGGATCATCCGAGATCCGAAGGAGAGGTCGGCAAGGTTGGGGTTGCTATCTCATCGATCGAGGACATGAGGCTATTGCTAAATGGACTCCCCTTGGACCAGGTGACCACCTCGATGACTATCAATTCGACAGCTTCGACGATGCTCCTTTTATATCAGCTGGTTGCCGAGGACTCTGGAACTGATCCAAAGAAGCTCGGTGGGACGATCCAAAACGACATACTGAAGGAGTACGTGGCGAGGGGTACCTATATCTACCCACCGCGTCCATCGATGCGGATCATAACCGACGTATTTTCCTACTGCAAAGAGAACCTCCCGTCATGGAATACGATCTCTATTTCCGGCTATCACATCAGGGAGGCCGGCTCGACGGCGGTGCAGGAGATCGCATTCACCATCGCTAATGGAATCGCCTACGTCGAGGCTGCAATCGAAGCCGGACTGACCGTCGACGACTTTGCGCCCAGGCTTAGCTTCTTCTTCAACGCCCACAACAACCTCTTTGAGGAGGTAGCCAAGTACCGGGCGGCGAGGAGGATGTGGTCCAAGATAATGAAGGAGCGTTTTGGCGCAAAGGATCCAAAGTCGATGCTTCTTCGTTTCCACACCCAGACCGGGGGATCCACCCTTGCGGCCCAGCAGCCTGAGGTGAACTTGATTCGGGTTGCGATCCAGGCCCTCGCCGCAGTGCTTGGTGGAACCCAGAGCCTCCACACCAATGGCTTTGATGAGGCGCTGGGACTCCCGACGGAAAAGGCGGCCAAGCTCGCCCTACGTACTCAGCAGGTCATCGCTTATGAGTCTGGGGTAGTCGATACCGTTGACCCATTAGGGGGATCATACTTCATAGAGTCGCTGACCAACGAGGTCGAGGCGGCGGCGTGGGACTACCTTGACCAAATCGACAAGATCGGAGGGGCGGTTTCGGCGATCGAGGCAGGTTACATGCAGGACGAGATCGAGCAGGCGGCCTACGAGTACACCAAGAACATCGATTCAAAAAGGAAGATCGTCGTTGGGGTAAATGACTTCTTGGATCCCAATCCCGGCGACCAAGAGGTGTTTCCAATTGACCCAGCCCAGCAGCTACTCCAGGCAAAGAGGGTTGCTCAACTGAAGGCGGAAAGGTCCCAAGAGCCGGTGACGGTTGCATTGGCGGAACTCGAAAGGGTAGCCACCGACGGAGGCAATCTTATGTATCCGATGAAAAAGGCGTTGGCCGAGAGGGCGACCCTAGGCGAAGTAGCTGATACCTTGCGTAAAGTATTCGGCACCTACCAACCGACACGGTAGCCTGTCAGCGTGAGATTCGTAATTATAGGCGGAGGACCCGCAGGAATACAAGCCGCCACCCAGGCGGCCAAGCTCGGTGCCCATGTCACCCTCATCGAAAAGGACGTGTTGGGTGGGGCGGCAAATCTATGGGACTGTGTCCCCTCAAAGGCGATGATCGCCACCGGGGCAGTTATGACCGAGAACAAGAGGTCGAGGGGGATGGGGCTTTTGAGTGAGGGCCTGAAGCCCGATCTCGACGAAATACGCGAGCGCATCGAGTCGATCACGATTAGGTTGGCCCACTCCACAACGGAGCTCCTCGCATCACAAGGTGTGACGGTAATGAGGGGAGTCGGTAGATTTCTAGATGAGCACACGGTAGTAGCAGAGTGTGACGACGGTACGACGGTTCAACTCGAAGCCGACTGCGTGTTGCTTTCCACGGGATCGAGGCCGAGGATACCCGACTGGGCGGAGGTAGACGGGGATAGGATCCTGATAACCCGGCAGGCATATCCCCCCAAGGAAATTCCGGAACACCTCATCGTCATCGGATCCGGCGTCACCGGTGTCGAGTTTGTCCACATGTTCCGGTGCTTTGGTTCAAGGGTTTCTTTGGTCGTATCCAGGCAACAGGTGTTGCCGCAGAAGGACCCAGAAGTCGCCGCAGTACTGGAAGCAGACTTTTTGGACAGTGGTGTGCGTCTCTATAAGGGGGCCAAGGCGGTCTCGATAGAGAGGGCAGGTGACGAGGTCACGGTAACCTGCGATGACGGAAGGATAATAAGAGGATCCCACGTTCTCTTGGCGATCGGCTCGATTCCTAACTCTGAAGGATTGAACCTCCAAGCAGCGGGAGTCAGGACCGATAAGTCGGGTTATATTCCGGTTAATCACCACTGCGTCTCAAATGTCGAACACATCTACGCCGCAGGCGACCTCTCGGGAAAGCTTCCTCTCGCCTCTGTAGCTTCTACGCAGGGGCGCAAGGTTGCAGAACACGTCATGGGTCTCGATTCACTCGAACATCGACACCTCGATTACGAC
Source organism: Acidimicrobiaceae bacterium (assembly GCA_013044415.1). GTDB lineage: Bacteria > Actinomycetota > Acidimicrobiia > Acidimicrobiales > Acidimicrobiaceae > JABEUN01. The sequence goes on along the minus strand of JABEUO010000138.1, from coordinate 3,220 downwards.
AAAGCCGCTTCTGCGATCTTCACCGAACCAGAGATTGCGGACGTTGGATTGGCCGAGGCGGACGCATTCGCTTTGGGGAGGAAGATCAGGGTAACCAAGGTCCCCTTTGCTACCAACCCTCGAGCCTTGATCAGTGGTGATCCGAGGGGCTTTGTCAAGATAGTGTCGGACCCGGCGACTGGGGTTGTCCTTGGGGGATCGATAGTTGGTCACAACGCCTCGGAATTGATATCCGTTATCGCCCTCGCTGTGACGGCACACTTGAAGGTTGACGACATATACGAGTCACTGCTCGTCCACCCTGCGCTGGCCGAGGCGCTCGCAGAGGCCGCCGACTAGCGATAGATGCAAATAAAGGCTCGGTACTAACCGCCCTCTTTACCGGCAGCTCTGGGCGAGGAGTCGCTTCCTGACCGATCCGTCGGTTGCTGCATCACATACCGTCCAGGCCATTGCGAGCGCCCCCTCGATGACCGCCTTGTCGGCGACATCGGTAGTTGCGGCTTGGGTGAACTCTGGCTGGTGATTGACGGCGGGCAAGGAATCTATCGAAATTACCGGGTGGATGCTCGCTACTTCTAGCGAGATGTTCCCCATGTCGGTCGAGGCGGTCAGTCCGGAGTCGTCCTTGACGAAAACTCTACCCAGCGAGGTGGCATTCTGTACGTAAAAGCCGGCCAGATCCTCATTAGTCCGCAGCTCAGCGTAGGGAGGGGCCGGTGAGCTATAGGTTAGTTTGGCCCCGGTGGCTAATGCACCGGCCTCAAAGCAACGCATGATTTTTGGCTCGAGGACGCTCAGGTGGGCCAAGGTATCGGATCGAATGATGTAGTTGGCGTCAACTCTTGCAGGGATGATATTCGCAGCGTCTCCACCCTGGGTGACAATTCCGTGCACCTTCTCGTATGGCAGCAGTTGTTGCCTGGCGAGGCCCAGCGCTACCTGGGATATCACCATGGCATCCTGAGCATTTATCCCCAAAAAGGCGAATGCTGAGGCGTGCGCAGGCTTTCCCTCAAAGTGTATATCGATGTGTTTTGCTGCGATGGTGTTCATCCGGTCGAGTTCGGCTGGCCCGGGGTGAATCATCATCGCCAAGTTCAGCCCGGTGAAGCTGCCGGCCTCGAGCATCAGGATCTTTCCGCCACCACCCTCTTCCGAGGGTGTCCCTAGCGCCCTTATGGAGATTCCGAGGTCTTGAGTAAAAGGGGCGAGTGCCGCCGCAGCGAGGTACGAAGAGGAAGCGATGATGTTGTGGCCACAGGCATGCCCGATGCCTGGTAGGGCGTCATATTCCAGACAGAAGCCGACCTGGAGCTCTCCGGAACCCTTTTTAGCAACGAATGCCGTGGGTAGACCTGCGGAGCCGGATTCGACCTCGAAGCCCTCCTTTTCGAACTCCGACTTCAATAGGGCCGAGGATCGAAATTCTTCAAAGCCGACCTCGGCGTGGGAGTGTACCTGGTGGCTTATCTCTACGGCACCTTGTGCCAGAGATTCCAAGTGCTCCCTGACCCTCTCTTTAATCGACCCCGTCATCTGCTCGAACTCCTTTTTTGTGAGGCCCCCCTGCGATCGGTCCCTTTAGAGTTGACTCCGAAGGGGGCGTCGCTACCTTTTATAGGAGAAAGCCTTATTCGATAACGGCGACTATGTCACCGGAGCCGACGGTGTCGCCGGGCTTGACCTTCAACTCCTTGATCACCCCGGCCTTTTCGGCGAGGATCGAATTCTCCATCTTCATCGCCTCGAGCACGATCACCGCTTCACCGATTTCGACGCTTTGACCCACGCTAACTAGGACTTTTACCACCGTTCCTTGCATCGGAACTGTGACTTTGCCGCTGCCTGCACCGCCTGAGCCGCGGTGCGAGGATGATTGTGCCCTCGTCCTCTTCTGACCTTGCGGAGCTTGATTCGGCTGGCTGGAGATTGAACCCTTGGGGAGGCGTAATTTGACCGTGAACTTTTTCCCGTTAACTTCAGCCTGGACCTCGTGGCTCTCGGTCTCCTGGTCTTCGGTCTCGACCGCCGCTTGAGGGTCAACAGAGATCGCCTTGATCGATTCGAGCCCCTCTACCCACTTAGTCGAGTGCTTAGCCTGCTGGAAATCGGCCTCATTCAGTATCGCTAGGTGTGCGGGGATAGTCGTCTTTATCCCTTCGATCTCCGTCTCTGCTAGCGCCCTTTTCATCTTCGCAATCGCTAGATCGCGATCCTCGCCCCAGACGATCAGTTTTGCGACGAGGTTGTCGTAGAACTGCGATACCGTGTCGCCTGCGTCATATCCAGCGTCCGTTCTTACCCCGAAACCATCGGCTCGTGTAAATTTGGTTATCTTCCCAGGTGAGGGGAGGAATTTGCCCCCGGTAGGGTCTTCGGCGTTAATTCGACATTCGATTGCGGCACCCCTACGCTCGATCTGATCCTGGCTGAAGGGGATCTCCTCGCCAGCGGCGATGCGCAGCTGGAGGGCTACTAGGTCCTTACCGACGATTAGTTCGGTAACTGGATGCTCGACCTGGAGCCTGGTGTTCATCTCCAAGAAGTAAAAGTCGTCGTCTTGGTATAGGAACTCGACGGTTCCGGCATTCTCGTATCCACAAGCGAGCGCTACTTTGACCGCCGCCTCCCCCATTCGCTGGCGGATTTCGTCGGGAAAGTTTGCAGCGGGGGACTCTTCGATCAGCTTCTGATGCCTCCGCTGGCACGAGCAGTCCCTTTCGCCAAGCCACACCCCATTACCATGTGAGTCGCAGAAGACCTGCATCTCGATGTGTCTCGGCCAGGTGAGGTAGCGCTCGATGTAGCATTCGGACCTGCCAAAGGCCTTTTCCGACTCCCTCTGAGCGGATTCAAGCGCCGATGCAGCCTCCTCTTTGGAGTTGACCACCCTCATACCCCTGCCGCCTCCGCCGTATGCGGCCTTAATCGCAACCGGCCATCCGAACTTTTCGCCAAAAGCAACTATTTCGGATGGGTCGGTGAGGACTTCGGTGGTCCCAGGTACGCCGTTGACCCCGGCGGCTTGGGCTGCAATCCGCGAGCTGATCTTGTCACCCATGATCTCGATCGCCGAGGGAGGTGGTCCAATGAATTTAATCCCAGATTCGGTAATTGCCCTGGCAAAGTCGGCATTTTCGGAGAAGAATCCGTAACCGGGATGGAGGGCGTCGGCGTTTGACTTCGCCAAGATATCCAGGATCTTCTCGGTATTGAG
>JABEUO010000024.1 GCA_013044415.1 Acidimicrobiaceae bacterium | reverse complement strand
GCGGTCGGTACTATTCGACAGTAATAGGATCTTCTATAGAAAACCGTGAAGTAGGTCCAGAGAGGTCTACACGGCACAAGGAGAATAGTTTGTCTGGCGACTCGGCTCTGCCTTCTAGCGAAGTTCCACCGGCAATTATGCGGCCCAAAGCGCAGGTGTTGACTAAGAGCGATATCGAGAGGGCAATCAAGAGGATCGCTCACGAGATTGCCGAGCGGAATCGTGGTTCAAAAGAGGTGGTCCTCCTCGGCCTCGCAAGGGGCGGAGTGTGGATTTCAGAGCTTATATCCGCTCACCTTCTTGAGATCGACGGGTTCTCGCCGCCATGTGCCGAGCTCGATGTGACCCTTTTTCGCGATGATAGGCCGCGAGTGGAATCTGGAGATGCTCCGACTCTGGACCTAGAGATCACCAACCGTGTGGTGGTGCTGGTCGACGATGTCCTATATACCGGTCGCACCGTGCGGGCGGCCCTGGAAGCCCTGGGTGCCTTAGGGAGGCCCAAGGCGATACAGCTAGCCGTGCTGGTGGATCGTGGCCATCGCGAACTTCCAATCCGACCGGACTTTGTCGGCAAGAATCTTCCAACTTCGAAGGCGGAATTCGTGGAAGTAGGTCCGAAAGGCGTACTGATTCTAGAAGAGATAAGGGAGGGAATTTGAACCGATTAATTTCGGATTCCGTTCCTAGGAGGCGTTCTTTGACCCAGATCTCCGATCTGAGCGATAAAGAAGTCCTCGAACTAGTGGAACGGGCTGAGACCTATAGACAGATGGAGGAGGATACGAGGCGTTTCAGCGACGTACTTAAAGACTTTGTGGTAGCGACGCTATTCTTCGAAGGTTCTACCCGGACGCGACTTTCCTTTACCCTTGCGGCGGAGAGGTTGGGAGCCAGGGTCATCGACCTCGGCGTGTCCATGTCCTCGGTGTCAAAGGGTGAGTCCCTCAAGGACACCTGCGATACCGTTTCAGCCTTGGGCGCAGATGCGGTGGTGGTAAGGCATCCAAACGAAGGGGCGCCCCTGCAGATTGCCAGCTGGACCAACTTGGCGGTAGTGAATGCCGGTGATGGTTGCCACGAACATCCCACCCAGGCGCTAGGGGACCTTTTCAGCCTCTCGTCTGCATTTGGGGGTGTAAAAAACCTATCAGCAAAGAGGGTGGCGATAGTCGGTGATATCCTGCATTCGAGGGTAGCCAGGTCCCTTTGCTCCCTTTTGGGTCGCTTTGGCGTCAGCGTAGTTCTGGTTGGCCCGCCGGATATGATGGTCGACCGGCCATCTGCCCTTGGTGCCGAATTCAGCTATGACCTCGACGAAGTCGTGGGTGAAGTCGACGTTTTGTACCTGCTTCGAATTCAGCGTGAGCGGATTCGAGGTGGATACAACTCCTCGATTGAAAGTTACACCAAAAGGTTCCAGCTCGACCAGAAGCGATACCAAAAGATGCCGTCGACGAGCATCGTAATGCATCCTGGGCCGGTAAACCGTGGCGTTGAGTTGGCCGTCAAGGTAGCCGAGGAGAGAAGCCTTATCGCTGAACAGGTTAGAAACGGAGTACTTATGCGAATGGCGGTTTTCTCAAAGATCCTGGACACCGCGTGGATCGGTGGTCAACCGCAAAAGGGGGCATTCCATGGCTGAGAAACGGCATCTAAAGCCACTTGGGCTTTATCGTAGATCGGTGACCGAGGGATGAGTGAAGAAAAGATTGTTATTAAGGGCGGCCTTGTTCTAAGACCCGATGGCCTCCACCCACTCGATATAGCGATCCAAGGGGAGGTAATCACCGAGGTAGCCCCTGAAATCGACTCCACTGACTGTCGGGTAGTTGACGCTGGCGGTTGCGTCGTGTCGACGAGCTTTTACGACACCCATACCCACAGCAGGTTCCCCGGGGACCCTGAAGCCGAGACGATAGATAGCCTATCTGAGCAGGCATTACTCGGTGGATATCAATACCTTTTGGCCATGGCGAATACCGAACCTACCATAGATTCGGCATCGATCTGGAAAGCGGTGAGTGATGAGCTCAAAAGGGCACCGATTGAGATCGAACAGGCCGCTTCGATAACAGTAGGTAGGAAGGGTGAGCGGCTCGTCGATTTCGTATCATTGGCCGAGGCCGGGGCGAACTTCTTTACCGACGACGGTACCGGGCTCGGCTCTACCAAACTGATGTACGAGGCCCTCAAGATGTCAGATCTCCTCGGGGTTACGATCGGTCAACACGCCCAAGACCCGTTTTTGTTCGATGGAGCTTCGATGAATTTGGGGGCAACGTCGGTGCGGCTCGGACTGATAGGCGAGCCCGAGGTGTCGGAGTCCTCAATGGTCGCTAGGGACATCGAGCTCTTGAAGGCGACCGGTGGGAGGCTGCACGTACTGCACGTTTCTGCGAGGGAGAGCATCAACTTAATTAGGTCGGCGAGGGGTGAGGGACTTAGGATCTCAGCTGAGGTAACCCCCCATCACCTCTTACTGAACGACTCCCTGCTCGAGGGGTTCGATACTAGTTTCAAGGTAAATCCGCCGCTTAGATCTAGGCCGACCCAGATGGCCCTGGTCGCATCGGCGATTAGGGGAGACTTTGACGCAATAGCCTCCGATCATGCGCCCCACCCATACCACACCAAGCAGCGGCCCTTCAGCCAGGCCTCTTTCGGCATGATCGGACTCCAGAGTGCCTTCTTGGCCAGCTGGACCGCCTTTTTAGAGACGCCCGCCTTTCCGCCCGAGCTGAATATCGGTGCCGAACATTGGAGTCAACGTGCAACCACTCGAGTCGCCCTTGAGCCCTTCGAGTTGCAAAGACTCCACCGCCTACTTGAAATGATGGGTCCCGGTGCAGCCAGGGTGGTTGGACGGCGGATCGCAATAGAGCCCAATGCATTGGCTTCGATCGTGGTGTGTGACCCTACCGCAGAATCGGTCGGGAGGATTGATGAGATTGCTTCGAACTCTACCAACTTCCCCTACCAAGGAAGAAAGCTAAAAGGGAGGATCGTGGCCGGATTTATTAGAGGAAAAGAGATACTAAAAGAAGGGAAATTATGGTTCTAGATGGGAGTCTCGGCCGAATAGGAGCCGAACCTGGTTGGCTAGTTCTATCCGACGGTACATCTTTTAGGGCTCACTTGGTTGCTAGCGGCGAGGAGATGCAGGCCAATCAGTATGTAGCGGCTGAATTTGTATTCAACACTTCGCTCAGTGGATACCAGGAGATCCTCACCGACCCGTCATATTTTGGCCAGGCCATCGTGTTCACCTATCCACACCTCGGAAACTACGGAGTCACCGAGCTTGACTGGGAGTCAAGGAGGATTTCGTCGAGGGCGGTGGTGGCGAGAAACTACACCCCTAGCCCCTCCAACTGGAGGGCATCCGCACCACTCCATGAGATCTTGGATCTCCAGGGAGTACCCCTCGTTTTGGGCCTGGACACGAGGAGACTCACCAGGCACCTTCGTTCCTTCGGTTCACTTTCCGGGGTGGTAGGAACTCTGAAGAGGGACGAACTAGTGGACTTGGCGAAGTCTGCGCCGACTACCGACGGCCTGGACCTTGTCAAGGAGGTGTCCTCCAAGGGAGTGGTTCATTACGAGGGGACCGGACCCAAGGTGGTGGCGTACGATTTTGGGATTAAAAGTTCCATGATCCGGGAGTTGTCGAGTAGGTTCCAGCTGAGTGTCGTGCCGGCCGATACGGACGCTAAAGATGTCCTTGCGATGTCGCCAGATGGCGTCTTTTTTTCGAACGGACCAGGCGACCCCGCTCCGGTGGGATACGCAACT
>JABEUO010000137.1 GCA_013044415.1 Acidimicrobiaceae bacterium | reverse complement strand
GCTGAAGCGAAGCGGATTCAGAAATAGCCTGGTGTAAAGGGCGTTCTTTAGGTGGCTCGGAGTAATCCGGAACCGCATTTTTGCTCGGTACTTTTGCTCGGCACTGTTGCACAGATGAGGGCCTCAGATTACTGTCAGCGGCCATCATTTTCGGGATAGCCATTTCCGGTTTCGCCACGGATTACTTTTTGCTGCGAGAGGATCAAGTAGTTGAGGAGTCGTAGCGATGTATGCCACCGCGGAGCCGGCGTGACTGAACAATGGCGATGACTATCGCTGGCAAAAATAGCTACAAGCTCACCGCTGGCACTTCAGACCCTCAGGCCCACCGTTCAAATCCTGATGTAGAGACTGTTGGTTTAAAAAGAGAAGCTAAGTTCCACCTCCATCTTTGGCCGAGGGTCGCCTCAGGTGATAAATGTAGTTGTCCGATTTCCGCTAGGAATCCTCGCTGACCGGTGTCAAAATGTAGTTGTGCTAGAGGATCCAGAACGTTGCTACCAGGCTTGCCTGAGTAGAGACGCTCGATTCGACGGTTGGTTCTTCATCGGGGTCTCGTCTACCGGAATCTACTGTCGACCGAGTTGTCCCGCTCAGACAGCGAAGCGGGAGAATGTACGCTTCTACGCCACAGCAGCTTCTGCCCAGCAAGCCGGGCTTCGGGCGTGTCGGCGTTGCAGACCAGATGCCACGCCCGGATCACCCGAGTGGAACGTACGAGCAGATGTGGTCGCACGGGCGATGAGGCTGATCCGCGACGGTATCGTCGATCGAGAGGGTGTGGGTGGGCTGGCGAGACGCCTTGGGTACAGCGTGCGTCAGATAGACCGTTTAGTCACTGCAGAGATCGGTACAGGTCCGCTCGCTCTTGTTCGGGCTCAGCGTATCCAGACCGCTCGGATCCTCCTCGAGACCACCGATCTGAACAGCACCGATATCGCTTTTGCTGCGGGTTTCGCCAGTGCTCGTCGACTAAACGAGACGATTCGGGAAGTGTTCGCCGATACTCCAAGCGGACTTCGACATAGCGCGCCTGGGTCCGGGTCAAAGAACCTCTTGGATCGGCCAACTCAACTGATCCAACTTCGTCTCCCAGTCAGACGTCCCTTCAGCCCGGCTTCTGTTTTCCAATTCCTATCGGCGAGGGCCGCAGCCGGGATCGAATCGTACAATGGTTCTACCTACGCGCGCAGTATGCGATTGGCCAACGGGTACGGCGTGGTGAAGCTGACTCCTGGCGAACTTGATCGTGGCGGATCGGCCTTCGTAAATGCTGAGTTGTATCTTTCAGACTTACGCGACCTCTCGACGGCGGTGGCTCGATGCCGCCAGCTGCTCGACCTGGATGCCGATCCGGTCGCAATCTTCGAAGCTCTGCGGGGAGATCCGGTGATAGGAGAGTTGGTGCTCCGGGATCCGGGAGTCAGGGTCCCGGGTGCGATGGATGGGTTCGAGTTGACGGTGAGGGCGATCGTCGGACAACAGGTCTCCGTGGAAGGCGCCCGTACGGTCGTCGGTCGTCTCGTGTACGCTGCAGGTCAGCCGATACCCCAGCCAGTCGCCGAGGTAACCCACCTGTTTCCGACACCCGAAGCGCTCATTTCACTTGCGGAGGAGCAGCCAAGTACTTTTTCAATGCCCGCTAGCCGACGCCGAGCTTTGGTGGCGTTATCAGAGGCGGTAAGAGACGGGGTCATTGAAATCGATCCCGGTGCTGATGGCCCTGAGTTACGGCGTGCGTTGCAGGCCCTTCCTGGTATCGGACCGTGGACAGCCGAGTACGTGGCCATGAGAGTGCTCCGCGATCCGGACGCATTTATGCCTACCGACCTCGGGATAAGGCGAGCTGCGGCAGAACTTGGGATATTACTTGATACCAAGAAGCTATCGGATCTCACGGACGGCTGGCGACCGTGGCGTAGCTATGCCATGGTTCACCTCTGGTCGATTCCCATCCGCACCAGGCCAAGGGCCACGCCCACTGAGCGGGAAAAGCTTACCCTATGACAAGATCTACCTGCACCATGGCTTGACCATGCAGATAAGTCGGCTTGTGCTCGAGGGCGGTGATTTGGAGCTAGTCGCCACGCTCATATCGACATCGGGCCGATGAACCATCGGATACCAAAGACGAGAACGGTCCACGATACTCGGGGACAAGGCCATACAACTTGAGGAGAACTCTGTTCGGAGGCGAATACGACGCGAAATATAATAATGCAGTCCTACCAGGTCATTTGGGGAATTTTATTTGTCCAAAAGTGATGTCGCGTCATGTTTTGGAAACTCACCTAACCTCGAATTATGCCCATCGACCCGGCCACCCTTGTCTCAGCCTCTCCAGAGGAACATTCGTACTCCTTGTGGATCAGCGTTCGGGGACCCACGGCCTCGCCACATAGTTCAAGAGGTCCAAACGCTAAAGGAAGATCCAAGCGGAAGCAACTGTAAACCGCTTGTAGGTTTTCACGGCATATGGAGACTGCGCGTTGGAGACTACCGGGTCATCTTCTCAATCAAAGACGAGCAACTTTTTATCTTGGTGTTGGAAGTCGGCCATCGCAGAGCGGTAATTCGGGGCTTCTAGCGACGATCAGTTGATAGAACCCCTCGGGACAATCCACTCGACAGGCTGGCCTGTAACCTGCGCAATGTGATCGAAGTCGGCGTCGTAGTGAAAAACAATCAACCCTCGCTCCTCTGCGGCGGCGGCGATCAAGAGATCCGGGATCTTTCGACCACGAAGACCTTTCGCAGCGAGAAGCCGCTGCACTTGTCGCGCCCTGAAGAAGTGCTCGGACGTTATGGGGCTCAGAAACAGTTAGCTAATTCTTAAGCAATCCTCGACAATAATATCTATAATATATAGACATGAGTTGACTTGTGTCGATCGGAACCGCTGCTAAAGAGTAGGCGTTCATCCGGCCACCCTTCGACGGTGGGAAGAAGGCAAGATT
>JABEUO010000136.1 GCA_013044415.1 Acidimicrobiaceae bacterium | reverse complement strand
GTTGATGGCATAAGACCTTGGGTGTCCGCTGGGCACTCAGGCAGCCTGAGCCAGGAATCCCCCGGCTTTAGCCGTGGGGAGGTTTCAACTATGTGTCTGGCACCTTCGCCTGATCAGTCTGGCATTGGGGACATTTCGTCAGAGACCCGGCTTCTATCCATGGGTTGCCCGGCTGCGAATAAAGCTATTGCTCCGCTGCTCTGCTCAGTCGGCGAGGTTCTAGCAATGGGACTTCGATGTGTTTCAGGCCGTGCTGGAAAAAGTATTCGGAAAAAGGTTCAACCATCCAACTTGGTAGGGGCAAAACGTCGGAAATTATAGGGTCGATGTTTCTGGCGGGGATGTAGATGACCGCGGGTCTGTCACCCTCGGAGGTTCTGGCCATTGCCAATGTAGGCGTCGATAAGAGCTGAGTTAATTCCTCCTTTGCCATTGCCCGCCTAAGCCGACTCGAAGCACATCGATTAATTACGAACAGACTCGGCGCCTTGGTTAACCCAGATCGAGAGAGTTCTCGGTTTATAGCGGCCAGCGAAAAGATCCCTTTGGTATCGTCCGATCCAACCAGCACGACCAATGATGAAAGGGCCAGGGCGGTCCTACCTAGTAGATTCTTCGATTCTATGTCCATAGATCCAGATTCAGATGATCCTTCGAAGTCGTTTCCAATATCGACGACTATGTGTTTGAAGCTGTTTCGTAGGACGCCGAATGCGGAATTCAGCGAATCCTGATCCCATCCGAGCCAGTCGCGCCGTGAGCGACTGGATTTCAGAAGGTAGTAGCGGCGAGAACTTATCCATTCGAGATAGGTAGCTAGACCCTCTTTTTCAATGTGAGAAATTCGCGCTGCCCTAATCAGTTCTGAAATCCCCATAGCGTGAGCGCGTGCATCGTTCAAAAAGGCTAATTCACCCTGGGACTTAGCGTCGAGGACTAAGGGCTCTCCTGTGCGCTCTCCCATGCCCTGCGCAATTGCCATTGTTATCGTTGAAGTGCCAGCTCCTCCAGAGCCAACAACCGACACTATGTGGCCCGCGATATTCGGATCAGCATGTTTTGGCGCTTGCTGCGAGGTTTGAAATCCAACTGATCCAGTTTTTTTGAACTTCCCTCGCCACCCCTTTTGCGCCGTTGCTGAGTCGCCATCTTCCCCTTTGCGATTCTTTTCTGCCTGCTCGGTGGGGGGAGATGCCGGGACCACGAGACCCAACTCGTGAGTCAATTGGTCGGCGGCATGATAATTTGGTACATCTTGCCCCGAAGGGAGCGTGTAGTCCTCGGAGTGGCCATCCGCAATAGAGATGCCTTTTGTGTCATCAGTGAGTTGCTCGTCTGTCGCTAAGTCCTTGGGCCAACCTTCCGCCAGCCAGTCGTGGCGTACTGGGTCGTGGTTGGGGATAGTTTCCCGGCTTGTTTCACTCCATCCCGACCATTGAACTGTCCTTTGATCGAAGGATTTTGTAACGGAATCGTGGCCCTGCTCGATTGCCGAAAGTAGATCTTTTTGAACTAGTGGTTCAGGAAGACAAATAAAAGGGGTGGCTTTTAGGCTACCGATGACGATGATTTGACGGTCGGAGATTCTTTTTTTGGTCGAGTTATGTCGATCATCGATGACCCCCGTTAGCGAGCGGAGGAGGCTTTCGTCGACGACTATGAAGTCGTCCTCCGCAAGTTCTGGGAGCATTGCGGGATGGGGATAAGAGATGACGGTGGCTGAAATTGAGCTTTCATAGATCCACCTTGTTATCTGAATCGGCCATAGAGAAGTTTCCTTAGCTACGAAGTGGAGACGCATCTAGCCGACCTGTCCCTGCGTCGATCCGCTCGGTGTCGCCAAGTTCGCAACTGAGCCACTTCCTACCTGAGATAAGTTCACCGCAGTTGGAGGGTAGATGACGTCTTGAGCCGGCAAAGGAGCGGCACCGGTAGACCTAACTAGTGTTATTGTGGCGGCTACCTGCCCCTGAGCTATCGCCATCATCTCGTCGAAGCTACTAATGGCGAGGGTAACTGATACAGTCTTCGGACTAGAGCTACTGAAGGAACTCGCTAGTTGGGAAACGGCTAGGACTAACACTGATCTGCCGGCGGTAATCGTATTTGCGGTGGGGCCACTTCCATATGTAGCAAGAACGTCTACCCGATCACCCGGTGATAACGAACCTTCAACCGCCCTAGCGGAAGGTACTTCTAATGTAAGTTCACGGTCGGCGTTGTGAATAATCGGTGCTACCTCCGACTGTGTGATGGGTTCATTCGGTTCGAGTGCGACCAGAGCCTGATCACCGAGGAGGCTGTTCGAATTGCTAACGAATAAGGCGCTGAATTGCGACCTAGTGGGTACTCGGATGGTACTGAGGTCGTTGACTGAGATCGGTTGGTAGGGCGAGATCGTCCTTTTCGGTACGACCATCAGTACAGTTGAGATTCCCGACTGGTTCGAAAAGGACCATGATAGCCCAAAAACCGCCCCCACGATGAGTAGCGAACCGAAGAGGACCCTTTTCGTGGCTGACCTCGAAATCCCCGTAGACACCTGGTTATCGGCGATTGAGCCCATTTCTACTCTGTCAAACTCCTTCGAGCGGTCCATGCGCTTCTTTATGGAAGTAGTTCTCATTATTTTCTCCAAGTTGGGCACCGGGACTCGAATAGCGACAAGGCTTCAAGTTATCACAGAGATTTCTTTGATGCTACAAGTGTGGCAAGAAAGGGAATTTAAATTCTTAGAAAACGTTATCGACCGGACCCTCGTTTTCCAAGAGTCGCCAGCAGCTACGTGATTGCCCTATTCGGACCTAGCGTATTGAGGGTGACCTAGCGTATTGAGGGTGACCTAGTGGTTGCTTGAGTGATCAACTAGAAGCCCCAAGTTCGTAACCCGGGGACTTCATCAAGCGTTCACTTGGATTCTGGTTTGTATTCGATGATCTTTGATGCTTATCAGCATATTTGGTTTAATTTCATCGTCTTTGAAGTAGAATGACGGATATGAAGCACGATCAGGAATCGCACACCGAGTGGTTGGGGTCGAAGGAGACCGCCGAGCTGCTTGGGATTTCTCTCAGGACTACATACCGCCTAGTCGACGACGGCCAGCTACCTGCATACCAGATTGGCCGTGTCATTAGGTTCAAAAGAGATGAGGTCGAAGCATTTATCGAGTCGACTCGAATTCAGCCCGGGGACTTGCGGCATCTATACGACATAAAGGCGCAAAGCGGTAAAGAAGCATGAAATCCGTAACTGCCCGCCCCAAAGGGTGGGTCGAGCTAAGTCACAACTACGTCGATTTCAGCGATGGATCCCTTAGGGAAGAGGAGTTCCTGGTCCGCAGACTTTGCAATAAGGTGATCTTCTCCAACGCCGAGGAAGATGAGGGGTGTGGGAGTAATCGAGGTGGCAGTGCGTACGACGATGTCGGTTCCACTAGACAGATTGGATTCTATCCAGGCCAAAAAAGTGCCATTAGATTCCATTTTCACCTCGTGGGAAGTGTTTGGGGTTGGGGTGATGTTGATCGAACGTATCCAACCGAACGATAGGATCTTGGTTGGAATTCGGTTACCCTCGATCGGACCGCACATGACGCCGTCATTGGAGATCGACCAAACTGGAAGGGACAGGATTCGTCCCGAAGACATGGTGAAGGTAATAGGACGGGCCGTCAGGGAAGCGAGTTGTATTTTTTCGGCGAGCGTTAGCGAAGCATACTTGGCCAGCTCAAAACTTTTTGAATTGTGCCTTTTAGCCGCCCGCTCAAGTTCGATATCTGTGGTCCATATCTGGAGGTTCTCCCATAATGGATCTCTGTCCTTTTCGCCTGGCTGGTCATCCTCTGAATGGTGCATCTATGACCCTATTCGAATTGCTTGGTGAGATAATAATTGTGGTGGGTATCGTTCATTAAGATAGGCGATGTGTGGACCAAGTTAAAGGCTACGCATAGGAAAGATGCGAGGCTAGACGATATGGGCAATTCTTTAAAGATAGTTTTTCGGTTCGTTACTGATAGTGAGAGGACAAAGTCTTTTGGCTGAGACCGTACAGCTGGAGGTCCCAGGGAACCACCTGATGTTGGGATTGCTTGGTCAACACGATGAAATGCTGAAGAGTATTGAGTCGTCGTTTCCCAATACCCAGATTATCGTCCGCGGCAATCAAATTTCGGTCTCCGGGGAAGAAGTGGACAGGGTCGCGTCACTCTTTGAAGAACTCATCCTCCTTCTCGAGAGGGGCGAGAAGATTAACGGTGAAAACTTGATCCGATCGATCGATATGATCCGGGCGGACGAGAGACCCTCTGAGATCGTCACCTTAGAGCTCCTCAAGTCTTCTAAGGGCCGTTCTGTAAGGCCTAAGACGGCCGGGCAAAGGGCATACGTCGATGCGATTGCGAAAAATACTATAACTTTCGGCATTGGACCCGCTGGCACCGGTAAGAGCTATCTTGCGGTTGCGCTCGCCATCCAAGCCCTGCAGTCAAAGGTTGTCAACCGAATAATCCTCACCAGACCAGCCGTTGAAGCCGGCGAAAGGCTTGGGTTTTTGCCCGGAGATCTCATGGCAAAAGTGGATCCCTATTTGAGACCGCTTTACGATGCCCTCTATGACATGCTTGATCCAGAAGTCGCCCAGAGGCTGATTGAGCGGTCGACAATAGAAGTTGCACCGCTTGCCTTTATGCGAGGTAGGACACTGAATCAGAGCTTTATCATCCTCGATGAAGCGCAAAACACCACGCCCGAGCAGATGAAAATGTTTCTGACTCGCATTGGGTTCGGGGCTAAAGCGGTCGTAACTGGGGACATAACACAGATCGACTTGGCAGGCAGGAGGTCTGGCCTTGTGGGCCTCGAAGGATTACTTGGGAAAATTGACGGAATTGAATTTGCAAGTCTCACCAATCGTGACGTGGTACGTCACCCGATAGTCTCCAAGATCGTAGCAGCTTACGAGCGCAGCGAAGTAGAGAAGTTGACTCGGGATCAAGAGAGGCGTACTAGGTGATACCAGACGTGTTCGTCGCTAACGAACAGGACGAAATCAAACTGGATGAAGAGTTCTGGGTTGATCTGGCCAAGGGCGTACTTGGATCGCTGGGTGTAACTGGGGCGGGCGAACTATCAGTACTGTTTGTCGATGAGGCGGCGATTGCTGGCCTCAATGAACGCTTCATGAACAAGACCGGACCGACCGACGTGCTCTCTTTTCCGATCGATCTAGATTCACCATCGGCTGGACGTTCACCCGATGGTGGAGGAACGGGCCCCGCTGCTGGAGGACCTAGAAAGTCCGATCTGCCCTACCTCCTAGGCGATGTAGTGATCTGTCCTAAGGTCGCTTTGGCTCAATGCGAGGAACACCAAGGGGACCGGGGACACGACGGCAGTTTTGATGATGAGGTGGCCCTACTTTTGGTACATGGGATCTTGCATTTACGAGGCATGGATCATGAACAAGATGAAGAGGCCGAGGTAATGGAGGCAAAAGAGGACGAGATCCTCACCTCAATTTATCGCCCCCTCAAGGAGCGAAGACAGAGGTGACACCTTTTGATCTGGCGGGGTTGATCAAGTTTTACCTACTGGCCAACGCTTCGGGCGTTACTACGAAGTTCGCTTCGCACTTCAGTTCGAGGGAAGTAACGCTATTAATCGTGGCGATTGCGCTTGTGGTATTTTCCGCCTTTCTATCGTTTGCCGAAACTGGACTGACCAGAATGTCTCGGATAAAGGCTTCTGCAATGGTTGAGCAGCAGAGGAGGGGGGCACAGCGCTTAGTCGCTCTTCTTGAAGCTCCAACGGGCTTTCTGAATCCGATACTTCTACTCACATTGGTGAGCCAGCTAGTAGCGGCGACTCTCGTTGGGATCGTATCGGAGCACATATTTGGTGGACTTGGCGTCGCTATTGCCACCGCCGTCGAGGTGCTCATTATCTTCGTATTCGGCGAGGCCCTCCCTAAAAACTGGGCTGTTCGCCGCCCCGAGGAGGCGGCCCTTTTTAGCGCTCCTATCGTCGTTGCAATCTTGAAGATCTGGCCAATAAGGGCGATATCGAATTTAGTGCTCGGTCTGGCAAAGTCACTGTCACCCGCCTCCAAGAATCAATATGGAAGTGCTGTCTCTGAGGAGGAGCTCCTTGCGATGGCGGACGCCGCCTTGGAGGGTGAGGTCATCGAAGGCGAGGAGCGAGAGCTAATCCATTCGATTATCAGCTTTGGAGACACGGTGGCCCGCGAAGTTATGGTTCCACGTCCCGACATAGTTGCCATCGCTGTTTCGGAGCCCATCTCGAGCGCTATCAAATGCGTGCTAGATAGGGGGTATTCCAGGATTCCGGTTTATGAAGACAACATAGATAACATTTGTGGCGTCGTATTCGCAAAAGATCTCCTAAAAGTTGTCGTCAACAAGGAGACCGACAAGGCGCTACGAAAACTGCTAAGACCGACACACTACTTTCCTGAAACCAAGCCGGTAGCCGAGCTTTTACGAGAGATGCAGGCGGGAAAGTTTCACCAGGCGGTGATTGTCGATGAATATGGTGGTACCGCAGGCATCGTCTCACTCGAGGACTTGATAGAAGAGTTAGTCGGAGAGATAGTCGATGAATACGATCAAGAGGTCCCCGAAGTCCAGGTGCTGGAGCAAGGTGGCTATCTGGTTTCGGGCTCATATTCAATAGATGAATTGTCTGAGCTCCTTGACGCTGACCTACCCGAAGGTGACTGGGATACCGTGTCTGGCTTTGTCCTTGGCCTCTTGGGGCATCTTCCGGAAGAGGGTGAAATCGCCGAAACCGATGGCTTTCTTTTCAGGGCGGACAAAGTGACCGGCAGGAGAGTAGTTTCAGTCAGGGTCGAGCCTAGACCCTCCGACTGGAGCGAAAAGTCAGATGAGTTGAGCTAGCGGTGAGATCTGGTTTCGTCAGCCTCGTGGGTAGGCCAAATGTGGGTAAATCGACCCTGCTAAATGCAATGGTCGGCCACAAGGTATCCATTGTCTCTCCTCACCCCAACACTACTCGTTCTCGCATTAGGGGTATCGTAGACCATGGGGGCGCCGAGATAGTGATTGTTGACACTCCCGGACTCCACAAACCAAAGACCCTCTTAGGCGAAAAGATGAACGAGACCGCAACGGAGGTCATCGGCGAAGTCGATCTCGTACTAGTTCTAATCGACGCTAAGTCGGGGATAGGAAGGGGAGATCAGATGATTCTATCCAGGGCCCCTTCCTCGGCTTTTGTCGTTTTGAACAAGTGTGACGCCGTCAAGCCGAAGTCGATATTGGACCAACTCTCCGTACTTGGGACCTTTGGCTTTGAAGACTACTTTGCTATTTCGTCAAGGACCGGCAAAGGAGTCAGTGAACTTCTAGACGCCGTTGCTGCCAAAATGCCCGATGGGCCAAAACTATTTCCGAGGTCGATGGTTTCGGATACTCCAAAGCAGATTTGGGTGGCCGACTTGGTGCGCGAGGAGCTGTTGAAGATGGCAAAGGAGGAGCTCCCCCACTCGATTGCGACGGTTGTGTCCGAATGGGATCCTCCACTAGTTCGAGTGGAAATACTCGTGGAGCGAGAGTCTCAGAAGCCTATTGTTATCGGCAAAGGCGGAGAGATACTCAAGGCGGTGGGGATTGCGGTTCGCCGCCAGTTACCCAAGGGCACCAGGCTTGAACTATTTGTCAAAGTGGACAAAAATTGGCAGGGTTCTTCGAAGTCGCTAAGTCGTTTGGGTCTAATGCATTGAGATCGGCGGCTAAGGCGGATTCAGTTGACTGGTCTGGTCGAGCGACCTAACAGTCCCGAGCACAATAGATGGTGGAATATTTATGAGAGTTCGCATCCAAGATTTGCTTGGGGGGGTATGGAAAGGTGAGGGAAGAGGTTCCTACCCTACGATTCAGAGCTTCAGATACAGCGAGACGACCAGCTTTAACCACGTCGGCAAGCCATGGATAGGCTTTGCTCAGAGCACTAAGTCGATTGAATCTGAAACGCCCCTCCATTCGGAGTCCGGTTTTATCAGACTGCTAACCGAAGGAGTAGTTGAGATGGTGGTCGCGCATGCCTTTGGGATAGTCGAGGTCTACTCGGGAACCATTCTGGAGAGCGAGGACCACTATGTTTTGGATTTAAAGAGTACCGCGGTCAATTCGAGCCCTAGCGCAAAAGTGGTCGAGTCGACCGAGAGGTTAATAGAGGTCCATCCCGATCTGCTCCGTTATAGATTTTCTATGGCCATACCCGGTCATCCAACTCAGCTACACCTTGAGGCTGAACTGAAGCGAGCTTGAAGGGGGAGTAGTGGTTTCACGGGAGTCTTCGATCCCCGATATTGACCTAAAGAACATTCCCGTCCATGTCGGTTGTGTTATGGATGGGAATGGCCGATGGGCAAAGATGAGGGGACTGCCGAGGACCGAGGGACACGGAGCCGGAGAAGTTGCGCTTTTGGACGCAGTCGATGGTGCTTTGGACCTCGGGATAAAGTGGCTGACCGTATATGCCTTTTCTACTGAAAATTGGCGCAGACCTCCTGAGGAGGTCAGATACCTAATGGGGTTCAACAAAAACCTACTTCGCAATCGGAGGGATTACCTCAATGGAAGAGGGGTGAGAATTCGATTTTCAGGTCGGAGGGACTGGAGGGTTCCCCGAAGCGTAGCGAAGGAGATCGATAGTGCAACCGAATTGACCCGTGCTAATCGAACCCTGACTTTGACCATCGCTTTCAACTACGGTGGCAGGGCGGAGATCGTAGATGCGGTTAAAAAGATCATCCAAGATGGAACCTCCGCTAGGTCTGTGGATGAAAAGACGATAGCCAAGGCACTTTATTACCCAGATGCCCCAGACCCAGACCTGGTAATTCGAACGTCTGGAGAGTTCAGGATTTCAAACTTTCTGCTTTGGGAGATCGCCTATTCCGAGCTCATTTTTCAGGATGTGCTCTGGCCGGATTTCCGGAAGGAGCACCTATTTGAGGCGGTGAGGGAATATCAGCGGCGAAATCGCCGTTACGGCGGTCTGGGTGGGGGTTCCTGATTGCGTAGTGTATTGATTTTGGGGCTTATCCTGCTAGTGATCTTGATGATAATACTGGTAGCGGCTGGAGCGAAGCAGTTCTTGTCATTGCTGATTCCGCTGGTGGTTTTTCCATTTTTGATAGCAATCGGCGGTCGCAGAAAGCTAGCCAGAAGGGGTAAGTAGTGGCGCTTATAAGGGACGAGGCCCTTGTAATTAGGAGCTACAGGCTCGGCGAGGCCGACAGGATCGTCCTTCTCTTTACCAAGGGGCATGGTAAGTTGCGGGCCAT
>JABEUO010000135.1 GCA_013044415.1 Acidimicrobiaceae bacterium | reverse complement strand
CGCTTAGTGGTGCACCATCCTGGAGCGGTCGTGGTGGTACCGGTGACCTCTGATGGATTGGTGGTGGCAATAAGGCAGTTTAGGGCCGCAGCGCAGGGAGAGTTGGTGGAGTTGTGCGCTGGCAAAAGGGACATCCTCGGAGAGCTTCCTGTTGAGACCGCAAGGAGGGAGCTTAAAGAAGAGTTGGGCCTTGAAGCGGAGGAATTCGTAGAGCTTGCTGGCTTCATGAATTCACCTGGATTCTGCGACGAATCTACTCATCTTTTTATAGCTCGCGGACTCAGCCATGTAGGTAGGGTTCCTCAAAGCGTCGAGGAGGCTGAATCCAAGGTGATCGTGTTGCGGCTAGAAAAGCTGGCCGATTACCTTGCTGATGGAACCGTCAAAGATGCCAAGACGATTATTGGACTATTTCAGGCGCGGGAGTTTATTACATCGGAGCGCACCCCATCGGACTACCCCCAAGATCAGCACGATCTGATTGAACGAATTGGCTCCGACTGAGTTGGGATAGTGGAAATAGCTGGAGAAGACGGCAGCAAACGACGGGAGTTATCGGAGTTCGGTTCGCTCTTTCTGGCCGATCTGTCGGTTCGTAAAGGTAGGTCGGCCGCCACGCTGAAGTCTTATGAATCAGATTTCTTGATCTTTGAAACCTATCTAGATTCTCGTGGACTTGAATACAGCTCTGTAAGCCGCCAAAATATCGACGAGTACCTTCAATACCTTCTAAAGGACCACGATCCCTACAGCGCGCGGCGGGCGCTTTCTGCGCTGCGAGGACTTTTTAGGTTTCTTGTCAGGTCGGGTCGCATATCAGCTGATCCAGTTTACCTTGTCAAGCCGCCTAGGACCTCTTCCAGGCTTCCAAAAGCACTTTCTGAACGAGAGGTATTGGAACTACTGGAATCGGTCTCAGATGGCTCACCTCTGGCCCTTCGAGACAGGTCGATGCTCGAGTTGCTTTATGGATCCGGCCTTCGGGTGTCAGAGCTCTGTTCCTTGCGGACGGAGGCCTTCCTAGATCATCCCAACCTGCTACTGGTTACCGGTAAAGGAAGTAAGCAACGTTTCGTTCCCCTTTCCAAGGAGGCTCTTTCGGCTACCGAACGATACGTCTTGCAAGGGCGCAGGTCACTCTTGGCGGGCAAACCCGACAGCGGATTCCTTTTCCTCAATAAAAGCGGTACACCACTCACTCGGCAAGGAGCTTGGCTTACCCTTAAGGGTAGGGCTAGTGCAGTTGGGCTAGGTTCGGTCTTTACGCCCCACACCTTACGCCATAGTTGCGCTACTCATATGGTGGACCATGGGGCCGATCTAAGGGTGGTTCAAGAGTTGCTCGGTCACGCAGATTTATCCACGACTCAGATATATACCAAGGTGTCCATGACCAAAATGATTGCAATTCACAGACAGTTTCATCCCCGCTCGCAGGTTTTGGAGTAAAAATCTGGCTAACTTAGTTAACTATGTCGTCTAAAAAAACAGAGATAAGTCAAGAGGTCCCAGAGGCAGTTGACCTTGCCGGGGCTCGGAAGGCTTTAGAAGAGGAGAAAGTCAGCCTCCAGCAAAAGCTCGAGGAGATGGGTTTTGGGGGTTCTGGGCTTGAGTATGACGATAATTTTGCGGACTCCAGTCAAGTTACCGCCGAGAGGGGCGAAGTGGAGACACTGGTCGCACAATTGAGAGAGGCTCTTTCAGACGTGGAGGTAGCACTTTCGAAGATGAGTTCCAATCGCTATGGGATCTGTGAGAACTGCGGTTTGCCAATATCTGCCGCGAGGCTGGAGGCGATTCCGACGGCAAAACTCTGTATAACTTGCGTCGCCCAAAGGTCTCGCAGGTAGTGGGGGAGTATTTCAAAAAGTACGCGATATTTCTGATCGGTGCATTCATTGTCGTAGCTGCGTTTCTTCGTCATATAATAACCCTTGACACGGGATTGATCCTGCTTGCGATCGTACCGTCGGTGATACTTCATGAGGTAAGCCACGGTTATGCAGCACTCTTTTTTGGTGATACGACCGCCAAGCGTTCTGGGCGACTTACCTTGAATCCAATCGCCCATATTGATCCATTGGGATCAATCATTCTTCCAGCAATCCTGATCCTCAGCGGTGTATCTCCCATAGGTTACGCCAAGCCGGTACCAGTCAACGTGTCCGCACTAAGGAGGCCGAGAAATCAGGCGGTTTGGGTTTCGCTGGCTGGCCCAGCGACCAACTTGGCTATTGCGTCAATTGTGGGGTTCATTCTCCGGGAACGACTTCTCAACGAACTAAATGCCGCAAGGTTTTTGGGGGTGGCTGCAAACGCAACACTTGGAGGTGGGGCCCTCGACCAGTATCTCTTCTACCTGGGGATAATCAACGTAATGCTCGCAATATTCAACCTGATACCGATACCGCCATTGGATGGCTCAGCGGTAGTAGAGCGATTTATTCCCAGCAGACACCTTGCTAGCTATTACGGTCTGCGGCGCTATTTTCTGCCCATTGTTATAGTAATATTCATATTCCTGCCAGCGCTTATGCAGAAACTCTTTACTCCATTTGTGAACGTCTGGTTTAGGGTGTTTATACCGAGCTAATTTTTCCGGGTATTTAGAGCTAGCCACTCTGACGTTGAAAATAACCCTAGAGGGCTAGAGTAAGCCTGGCGATTGTTCGAGGTCATCAAGGTTGTCGAAGGTCAGGATCGAAACGAGCTCTCCTTCGGATATCGGATGTGAGTATAAGAATCCTTGGGCGTAAGGGCAACCCAATTGGACAAGAGAGTCCTGTTGGTCGGCCGTTTCCACGCCTTCGGCCACAATCGATAGCCCCAAAGCATTGGCCATCGCTATTATTGCTCGAACTACTGCGTAATCATTTCCTTGCTCGTCAACGGCGGATACGAACTCCCTGTCTATCTTTAGTGTGTCAAATGGTAGGTGCCTGAGGGTTCGAACCGAGGAATAGCCTGTCCCGAAGTCATCGATTGAGATTAATGTGCCGGCCTCTTTGAGCAGTGCAATGGTCCGACCGATAGTCTCTATGTCGTCCATTGCTACGCTCTCAGTTACCTCCAAGGTGAGCTGGCCGGGTGATATTTCGTACCTAGTTAGCTCAGTCGTAACGATCAGTGCGAAATTTGGGTCTACAAGCTGAAGTTGCGAAACGTTAATCGCAATTTTAAGTGAAATACCATGGTCATTGAGTGTTTTTATGAGGGAACAGGCACTCTTTAGTACTAATTCACCAATACGCGATATTAGTCCAGTACTCTCGGCGAGTTGTATGAACTCTAAGGGAGGGACGATACCGTGGTTCGGTCGCATCCAGCGAACCAATGCCTCTGCTGCGACTATTTTCTTATCGTCGAGTCGCACTATAGGTTGAAACAGCGTAAAGAGTTCTCCGCGATCTATTGCGAGGTGGAGCTCTCGATATTTACTTACGTGATCATCCGCGATTTGGGCGCTCAATGTAGCTTCGACAATTTCATAACGAGCCCGCCCACGCGATTTTGCTTGGTAAACGGCCTGGTCAGCTAGGGAGATCATCTGTGATGCATTCGTGTTTCCAAAACACACGCCGATACTTATACTCACATATACGTCATTGTTCTCAATTGGAAACGGTTCGTCGAAGGCGCTAATAAGGCGACTTGCGATCTCCTCTGCTTGTGTTTGGTCGGCCAGATTTTCCATCAGGATCAAGAATTCATCTCCGCCAAAGCGAGAGACCGCTCTCGCTCCTACGGCCGAATTAGTGAGGCGATTTGCAACTTGTGCCAACAACCCGTCTGCGACAAAGTGACCCAGGCTGGCGTTAATTTCGTGAAAACGGTCGACGTCCACGAAGAATACCGAAGCATATCTACGGTTAGTGATTGACCTTGCAATCGAGTCGTCGAGTTTGTTCTCAAACTGACTGCGTCCGGATAGTCCGGTGAGGGGATCGTGCAACCGGAGTCGATCACTTTCGAGCTTTGCTGCGTGGATCTCCCGTAGGTCCCGCCTGATCGTTGCCAAGGCTATAGGTTGGTCATGGAGTGGGTCAGTTAGTACTAGAGACGTCACTTGGACCGGGAAGACTTTGTTGTTGGCCCAGTTTTTTAGCCAACCAATTCCTTTCCAATCCTGGCCGGCGAAAATGTGGTCTAACTCTTCGGAATAAGCAAGTGAACCGTGTGCCGTTACGAAGTCGGTGAAAAGGGTTTCTTTTATATCTAGGTCGCCAGGCAGGGAGACCATCTCTTTGCCGGCTTCATTTACAAAGACCATCTTTCCATTTGGAGTTGCAATCGCGACGAAGTCATCTGAACTATTGATGAGGGATTCGAAATGGTTGCGCCACTGTTCGGTAGAAAATGTCATTCGGATTTCCTGTGTCCACATACTGGTGATAGGTCGTGAACCGGTCCGATGACGAAGTTTGGGTGAGCGCACCAATGGGCTTTGGCGACCTTCACATTAGGCGTGTGGGATCCAAAGAAAATAGAAGGGTTTCGCTTGTAGCGGCCGCATAGATCGCATGAGGTCGCGGCTGCCGTCTGCATCAGGTCAGGTGTGCGACCAGATGTCAAGTTCCTGGTGAGTTTTCTTGAATAGATACTACTCAGCATCCTGCCATCGAATCTCAGACACCCCTTTGGGTTTATTCCACTGGTGAGGAAATCACCCCAGATGAAATTTAGCAGAAAATTCCACGGCTTTAATACTATCCATGTAATTTCATTGAAAGAATTACTGGATAAATTCGTTAGGCAGCAACAAAGGGCATGAACCAGGTAGCCTTTGCAAAGTTTTATTCAGGAAACTGAGAGAGGCTCTTTTGATCCTCGACGCCGAATTCGGCGATCACGAACTCCGTCAGAGCCTCAGCGATAGGTAACACACCTGGCGACCTGCGGGTTCTCCGGTCGATTAGCCTCGCCGCTAGGAGTAATGCGACTACAAGGGCAAACTGGGCTAGACGATGGACTATCTTTCGGCCAGTGTTTCGTCTCAGCTGGCCATAGTTCTAAACCCAGGAGTTCGTCCTCCTAACTGGCCAGCGAAGCCCTATAAGATGGGTCGTTTTTTTCTGAGTCGATCCTCTCTTGCGTCTCTTTGCGATCACCGAGTCGTCATTTTTTTCTCCTTGAGGCGTTCCCGTGTGGCGTCTGATTCATAGTTACGGTCGAGCCAGTCGGTTTCGATCACAGCGAGAAATCCT
>JABEUO010000134.1 GCA_013044415.1 Acidimicrobiaceae bacterium | reverse complement strand
CCGGCTGTCGCAAAGGCGTTAGCCGAGTGAGACCTTTCCGGCCAACCCTTTGAATCTGCAAATTTGCCGCAACCTAGCCGACGCTAGCTCTACGGTCGGTTTTGACGTAGCTAACTCGATTTGCGGCCGAGAGTGGACTTTTGAGCCGTGTCCGGTTTGGAAGAAGAAGTAAGGGCGCTGCTCTAAGTGACTGAGTGTCGGACCTGAAGTTGAGGCATTGCAGTAGCTGTGCTGCGAATCGTTCGTCCCGGAAGTTTTTTGAAGGGTCGAACGGTTCGCCCGCATGTTTGTTTTGTGGACTGCATCGGTAGTCTTCGGGTGGCGGCGCTATTCAATGGTGCGTTCCGGTTGTTCGTCTTAAAATTGCGGTCCTGGCGTCCTGGCCAAGGTGGCTTTTGAAGAAGCCTAAAGCGAATTGTCATAGCAATTTGGTGATCTGAGCCATGGCCGTGTAACCGCTCTGACCGGATCCCATAAGCTGCGTTAACTTTTTTAGAAATCATCGAATTAGTTGATGGTTCGACGCTGGTTGTGCGAATGTCGGTCGCGAACGAGTCGGCGGTTGGATTGAACTTGCCCTCTAGAACTTGGTGCAGTAAGGACATAGTAGAAGCGAGCTCCTAAAAGTAACTCGTTCGCACGTGAAAGGGAATTTGTCCTTAGGTAGAATGGGACACCTAGGGAATTGAATCAAGCGGACCGACTCCGAGGAGTTCGCCCCGGTGCATTTCTCAGGTTGTACGTCGGTTTTGTTGGCTCATTGCACAGTTGAAGGTGAATTGTCAATGTAAACCTGCGGGTGAGTGGTGATCGCTTGAGAGGCCTGAGATTCGAGTCTGGTCTCCATTTGAGACGGGTAAGTGGATGGGCCGATCGGGTCACAGATCCCAGGGATGTTTTTAGAGCGATGCCGCTAAGGAAGCAATGGGCGGCGTTATACAAGAAAGATTGTTTTGATTGGAGGAAGCTATGAGTACTAGGTCGCATTTAGCGCCAGTGTGGTCAAAGGTCACCGATATTGAAGTCGTTTCCGGTTCGGGCGCTTTCGTCTATGCGAAAGATGGGACGGAGTATTTGGACTTTACCAGTGGTATCGCTGTTACCTCTACCGGACACTGCCACCCTAAGGTCGTGCAGGCTATCAAAGACCAGGCAGACCGTTTTATCCACGCGCAGGTCAATTGCTACCAGCATGATCTGCTCGAGCGCCTGGCAGAGAGGCTCGAAGGAATAACTCCGAAGGGGATTGACACCTTCTTCTTTGCCAATTCAGGGGCAGAAGCAACAGAAGGGGCGGTCAAGCTAGCTCGACAGTACACAAAGAAGCCAAACATAATCGTTTTTCAGGGGAGCTTCCATGGTCGAACGGCACAAACCATGGCTATGACGACATCAAAGACCTCTTACCGTGCGGGACATATGCCCCTTCCGTCAGGAGTATTTGTCTCTTTATTCCCGGATTACGCAGCTACGGGCGAGACTGAGCAAGAGTCGGTTGAGAGATCGCTTGCCTATCTTGATTACTTGCTGGCTGCGCAAACCTCCCCCTCCGAGACCGCAGCGATGGTTATAGAACCAGTGCAAGGTGAGGGTGGGTATTTACCGGCCCCAAAGGCATTTTTGGAGGGTGTTGCTAAGCGTTGCAGAGAAAATGAGATTCTCTTCATTGCAGATGAGGTCCAAGCCGGTTTCGGAAGAACTGGCAAGATGTTCGCTATCGAACACTATGGACTTTCTCCAGATGTCATGATTATGGCGAAGGGTATTGCATCTGGCTTTCCAATTTCGGCAATTGGTGCGAGCGAAGAAATTATGTCTAAGTGGCCAGTGGGTAGCCACGGTGGTACATATGGCGGAAATCCGATGGGATGTGCAGCAGCCCTGGCCACCATCGACATTCTTACTTCGGATGGATTTCTTGAAAATGTGAATGCAAGGGGAGAACAGCTTAGGTCGGGTCTCTTGGAGCTAAAAAAGCAAGATTCCTCTATCGGTGACGTCCGGGGCCTTGGTGTGATGATTGGATCGACAATTGTAAAGCCGGCGGGACGTATTCCAGATGGTGCCAGGGTCACAAGGATGTTGTCGCATGCGAGAGAGCATGGCAAGGTTATCTTTATGAATGCCGGGACGTGGGGTAACGTCCTAAGGTGGATGCCACCGCTGATTGTTTCCGAGGCTCAGGTTGGTCAGGGCCTCGCCGCATTTGAATCAGCATTAAAAGCAACCGCCGAATAGGAACTTTTAGTGTAAATCGAGGTGTGATAACCGCTCTTCGAACTCTGCAAAGTGCTCCACTGATTGTTGTCGACCGGGTTGTCAATGGTAGGCAGCCCGGTTTAGTCGGAATAGGTAAGACGACGAAGCCACGACTCTGGAGAATAAATTCCTTCTGATATGAGGCCCGAGTGTTGCACTGGCTAACTGAACGGGATTAACTGGCCGCGTGTCGTCGACCGCAGTTGTGAATAACCGGCGAGTCAACCTGGCTGGGACCCGCGTGCGCAGTTGCGGGAATTGATGCCTCGCCAGTCTGAACGACCACCCTCGACCCTGGAGTGGATGAGGCGGATGCTATAGCTAAGATCGACGCCAGCAAACAGATTGGCGTAAATGACCTTACCGACCTCGTGATCCACCTGAATTCCTAGGACCATGTCTCACTTGAGTCTTTGGACCAGTTTCAGAGATGGCTCGGTGCTTGTCCATTTTTTGTCTCTCATTTCGATAAAGTGGGATTTGCGACTGACAAGGTGAATGACATGCCGAGTAGTCGGCGTCTAGGTATTTGACAATGCTCTAGTCCATTTATGATGAAGGATCATGAATGAGGGTGAATGATTGTGTCAAATTGGCGGATAAAGGCTGAGTTTACGTTTCTTGGACAGTAAATAGCAGCCAGTCCTCGAGGAGTAGACCACACCGTAATTGCACGTGATCAGCGTGGCAATGATATGCGTTGACCAAAATGGAAAGTTGCTACAGCCAAAGTCACTGGGAGTTACTGTTTCTACCATGGTGGCGACTTCGCTTGGTTGTCGCTTTGTGCGGATTATCGGCGCGTTGCCGTGGCGCTTTCTTTGGATGCTTTAACCCCACCAATGGAAAACTCCTGGCGTACGGGCAGGTGCTTTCCAGAAGAGCCAATCTTCGCTATAGGATTTCCAGCCTCAAGGTCAGTAGCCACCAGTGACCGCTTGAATTCGTCGATATTCTCGGT
>JABEUO010000133.1 GCA_013044415.1 Acidimicrobiaceae bacterium | reverse complement strand
CCGCCAACTCCGCCCCGTGTCCAGAGGTACCAGCGGCGGTCATCACCGGGTTCTCGAGCTCTAATGGGCCAAGTTTGGTTCGTAAGTCCACTCCAAATTGACCAGGTTTTCTGCGCCGCTTATTCATAGCGCCTGGTGGAAGGATTGGATCGTCCGAACGTCGAATGGCGACTTCCTGGCCTCTTTGATCGCGGAAGCCGCCGCCTTTGCTGCGGCGAGTGTAGTTAGGCAAGCGACGTGGTTTTTGAGGGCTGCGCTCCTGATTCGATATCCGTCCGCCCTCGGGGTATTACCCCTTGGGGTATTCACGACGAGGACTACCCTCCCGGAAGATATCAGGTCCACTGCGTCGTGGTGCCCAACTGGCCTATCCTCCCGGGCCTCTCCGATCGCTCGTTTTTCATCTGTAACCTTTGCGACCAGGATTCCAACTTCCACGCCGTGGGCGTCGAGTGACTTGGACGTTCCGACGGTAGCAGCCAGTTCGAATCCGAGGTCTCTAAACGCCTTAGCCACTTCGACACCGTGTTCTTTGTCTCGATCCGAAAGTGAAAAGAGCACAACACCAGAGTCGGCCAACCTCGATCCCGCAGCCAGCTGGCTCTTTGAGAACGCCAGAGGGAAGCTGCTGTCGATCCCCATGACCTCGCCCGTCGAACGCATCTCAGGACCTAGCAGGGTATCTGAAGTTGGAAATCTCGAAAAGGGAAGTACCGCCTCTTTCACGGCGACGTGGGAAATAGCCGCCGGAGGGTCAAAGAGCTTCGCTTCTCTCAACTCCTCGAGCGTCTTGCCCACCATGACCAATGCTGCGAGTTTTGCAAGGGGAACCCCGGTAGACTTTGCGACAAATGGTACGGTCCTTGAGGCGCGCGGGTTGGCCTCGATCACGTACACCTGGTCGGCCTGCACCGCAAACTGTACGTTGATCAGTCCGACTACTTCAAGCTCATTAGCGATCAGAACCGCATAGGTCCGAATCTGCTCTATCACCGCGTCGGAGAGGGTTTGTGGAGGAATAGCGCAAGCCGAGTCCCCAGAATGAACTCCGGCCTCCTCGACGTGCTCCATAATTCCGCCGATATAGGTCTCTCCGGCCCGATCACGCACTGCGTCGACGTCTACTTCTATCGCGTCTTCGAGAAATTTGTCGATCAAAATCGGTCTGCTCGAAGGTTGCCCACCCTCGGTCTCGAGCTCCTTTAGCCGGGCAAAGCCCCCTTTGAGCTGGTTCTCGTCGTAGACGATCTCCATCGCCCTCCCACCAAGGACGTAACTCGGCCGTAAAAGCACCGGATAGCCGATCTCTTGAACCACCTCGAGCGCCTCCTCGAGGCTATATACGGTGGCCCCAGGGGGCTGAGCTATCGCGACCCTATCGCAGAAATTGGACCACTGCTCGCGATCCTCTGCAAAGTCAATCGCCCTCGCCGAGGTGCCTAAGACCCATTTGGCCGGGAGAGAGGAGGCCAATTTCAGTGGGGTCTGTCCACCCAAGGAGACGATCACTCCCAAGAAGTTTGGATTCCTCGACTCTACCTCCAACACCTCGGTGACCTCTTCGATCATCAACGGCTCCATGTATAGCCGATCCGAGGTGTCGTAGTCGGTAGAGACGGTCTCTGGGTTGCAGTTGACCATGACGGTCTTATAGCCAGCTTCTCTGAGGGCAAAGCTCGCGTGTACGCAGCAGTAGTCAAACTCGATCCCCTGCCCAATTCGATTCGGTCCGGACCCGAGGATTATCACCGTCGGAGTTTGATCGCCCACTACCTCGCTCTCGTCGTCATAGGTCGAATAGAAGTAGGGCGTATAGGCCTCGAACTCGGCTGCGCAAGTATCCACCGCCTTGTAGCTCGGCCTCACTCCGAGCAAACGGCGGTAGGAGGTAACCTCGGACTCATCTACCCCCAGGAGATAGCCGAGCTGTGCGTCAGAAAAGCCGAGTTGTTTGGCTTCGAAGAGGAGTTGAGAATCGAGGCTCTCTAGACCCGAAGTGGGGTCATAGATTTCAACCAGCGACTCCCTTGCGGCGACGATAAGGGCGATCTGGTCTAAAAACCACGGATCGACCTTGCACGCCTCATAGACCGCCGGAACTGGAATCTTTCGCCGGATGGCCGCCTCGATCTGGAAGATCCGCTCCGATGTGGCCTTTGACACAGCCTTGAGCAGTTCTTCGTCGCTAAGGGCATCGTAGCCCACTTCAATCGGGTCACAGTTCAGGCCATACCTGCCCCTTTCGATCGACCGTAGCGCCTTTTGCAGCGACTCCGGGAAGCTCCGACCTATAGCCATCGCCTCACCGACTGACTGCATTCGAGTTCCTAGCTCGTCCTCGACACCGGGAAATTTCTCAAAAGCCCACCTCGGTACCTTGGTCACGACATAGTCGATAGAGGGCTCAAAACTCGCTGGGGTCAGCTTGGTAATGTCGTTTTCTACCTCATCTAGCGTGTAGCCGATTGCGAGCTTGGTGGCAATCTTGGCAATCGGGAAGCCAGTCGCCTTCGAAGCCAGTGCGGAAGACCTCGATACCCTAGGATTCATCTCGATTACGACCATCTCACCGGAGCTTGGATCGATAGCAAACTGGATATTTGAACCTCCAGTCTCGACGCCAATCCGCCTGATCACCTTGAAAGCCGCATCCCTCATCAGTTGATACTCGAAGTCAGAAAGGGTCTGAGCGGGGGCGACGGTTATCGAATCCCCGGTGTGAACACCCATGGGATCAAAGTTCTCGATAGAACAGACAATCACTGCGTTGTCCTTGTGATCCCTCATAACTTCGAGTTCGTACTCTTTCCAACCGGCTATCGAACGCTCGATTAGGATCTCCGAGATCGGAGATGCGTCGAGGCCCGAAGCCGCCATGTCGACGAACTGCTCCAGATTGGCGGCTATGCCGGTTCCGGCTCCTCCGAGGATGAAGCTGGGTCGAATCATCACCGGGAAACCGATCTCTTCCCCGACTTTGACCGCCTCCTCGAGGCTATGTGCGAATCCGGACTGGGGCGTCTCGAGCCCAATCTCCTGCATCGCTATTTTGAAAAGTT
>JABEUO010000023.1 GCA_013044415.1 Acidimicrobiaceae bacterium | reverse complement strand
CGAGTCTCTCTCTATGGGGTCGGCCGATTTCGCTGCAGGCGTCGTCGACACCGTAGGGGACACTAGCGGAAGCACTCCATACCGACGTCGATTGATCTCCACCCTGGTCAGCAGGGAAATCGCCCGTGGGTATGTCCGTTCTACCCAGAGTGAATTGGGAACGCTATGAGTAGGCCGCGCATCGTTGAGCATACTTCAGCCAGTGATATGGTGAGCGTTGAGTTCAGGGTCAACGGGACGCCGATTTCCTTCAGCGTTTCAGCGCGCATGACCCTGGCGGACGTCTTGCGTGATCAGTTGGGTTTGACCGGCACACACATTGGATGCGAGCACGGGGTCTGTGGGATGTGTACAGTCCTGGTCGACGGTGAGGCGAGCCGCTCCTGTCTCATTTTCGCCTGCCAGGTAGATGGCTCTGAGATCACGACAGTCGAAGCCCTCGGCAATCCACAAGACTTGCACCCGCTCCAGGAGTCCTTCAGTCGACATCACGGCCTGCAGTGTGGATTCTGCACGCCCGGGTTTCTGATGAGTTCGTATGACCTCCTCGACCATGAACCAGGCATCCAGCGTGATGACCTCGCCAAAGAGCTATCGGGTGTCTTGTGCCGATGCACCGGCTACCGGAACATTATCGACGCCGTGGACGATGTCGCTTGCGAAAACCGAGAAGGCATACCCGGGCCTAAGAACCTTGGGTGCCAGACCCTCATCGGTCGATCGCCGATCGGGATGATTGGATCGATTGATCAATTGCCGCCGGCGGTGGCCAGCGAAACGGACGATCATCTGCATCCCGACGAGATTCGCCTCCCCAAGGGCGAACCTACCATCAACATCGACGTCACAAGTAGCCTCCAATCCCCACTAAAAGATGTCGGCCGCGTCCTATCCGACATTCATCTACTCGCTCGCTGTCTGCCGGGAGCGGAACTGATCGAGGAACTCGGTGACGGCTGGTACCGTGGTCGAGTTCGCTTGGCGTTAGGTCCTATCAAACTTTCCTTCTATGGAACCGTTCATCTGTTAGTTCACCAGTCAGATTGGGTACATGCACTCGGCCAAGGAAACGACCCCTCCGGCGGGCGAGCGCAAGCGGAAATAGAGATTCGTGCTATCGCCGATGATCGGGGAACTCGACTACGGGCCAGCGCACGCGTCTTCCTTGTCGGGCGTATCGCTGGTTTTGGTCGGTCGCTTTCCGGCGACGTCAGCCAGCGGATGTTTGAGGAGTTCGCAGCGGCGGTTGACGCCACGGCCAGGGGCGAAGAAGCTATGCCCAGCTACAAGTCAGCCAGCGTATTTCGTATTTTGCTCAGTCTCCTCGGAAAGCGACTCGGTTGGTTGCGGAGAAGCTCCGGCACTAGCGGTTCAGACCCAAGGCAATAGTGGTATGAACGGCGAATGATTCGTGATGTAGCGGCCTCACTGCATCGAAGGCTAACTTAGAGAGTAAAGATTGCAGCTAGCAGCTTGTTCTGACTAGCAACTGGAAGAGACAGTCCCCAAGTTGAACTCACTTTCGTCTTGCTATGTCGCATTTTATTTTGGCACTCTTCGGTGATCGATTTATCGTTGGATTGTTAATTCTCGAAGTTCGAAGCCGGTTATTTCATTTCGACTAGTTCATTTAATTTGCTAGTTCATTTAATTTGGCAGTGTATGTCGCTGATTTTCAGCTGCCTAACCGAGGAACTGGGGTTATTTAGAGCGGGAAACCACCACAGCATGTTTCCGATTACTCCGATCGGACCAAAACTTGCAGAGCGCTGAATTCCTTTTGCCACACCGACCACCCTACACCACTTGGTCGCACGAGGTTTGAGTAACTCCCAGCTCTGGGTATTAGAGCGCTGTCCCGTAACTAAAAGCGCTCCATCTGGAAGTAAGGTTAGACTCGGGCCTCCAACTCCAAAGGGAAAGCCTGGGTTGGTGCCAGGAGGCAAGGGCATGCTGACATCGGTCCAAGTCCTTCCGCCCTTTGATGAAACCCGAAGCAAGTATTGTGAATCGGACTCAACAAGCAGATCCCGGCCAGGCGATATCGTGGC
The DNA here is from genome assembly GCA_013044415.1 of Acidimicrobiaceae bacterium. GTDB lineage: Bacteria > Actinomycetota > Acidimicrobiia > Acidimicrobiales > Acidimicrobiaceae > JABEUN01. The sequence continues at coordinate 1,236 of JABEUO010000023.1, read as the reverse complement.
GAGCTGGGTTGCGGAGCAGGTCCGTAGGTTTCTGGGCCAACTTGGTTGGAGCCACGTTTTGCCGTGGTTGGGGCTATATATGAGAGGCTGATCAGAGCCTATTGCTCCGGCGCAGTTGCCGTCGGTAAAAGGACCAAGCGAGATGCAGGGTCCAGTAGTAGGACACGACAGATTTTGAGCCCTCCAGGTGTCCCCTCCGTTGTTGGTCCCTTCCACAAGGGGAGTGGCGGTTGTCGAAGGAGGCAGATTAGGTGAAAAGTTACGTTGGTACAGGAGCTCAAGCAGAGTACCTTGGTAGCGAAATCCACCAAAGCCGTCCATGCTGGCGCCTATGGGAACCGGAGCCGCCCCCCAGGTCGCTCCGCCATTTTTTGTCATGAGTGCGACTTCAGCAATTGGTGGGGCATACTTCTCTGGCGCCACAGTAAAGGCCGCAACTACCAGCTTCGGAGCAGCCCCAGCCCCTTCGGACGATACCGCATCACAACTGGGGGGCGATCCAGGAGGTCCGACCGATCCAAAGCCGAGCTGTTTTAGCAGTGGAGCTACCGGGGCTGTTGAGATGGTGGTGGTTCCGTTTCGTCCTACGAGATTGACAGTTCCTTTTCCGCACCATTCGATGAGACCGCTACCTGCTGGACCGGTAGATATCGGTGGCAGACCCGCAGAGACCAATGCGGTGGGCGTCAAGTTGCCTAAACTGGCGAAGGTCGGAGGGGCTAGCACTCTCAGCGGAGCGTGGCCGAAGTAGATATTGTTTATCGAAAAATTGAGCTTGGTCGTCTTCCTTATGCTCACTTCTGGTCCCTTGGGCCCACCGGGATTCATCTGTAGTTGGAACACAAAGGGGTGATCCGACCCAATCACCGACAGCAGTGGGGCAAAACCCGTTATTTTTATGACATCGCCCGGGAAAGCCTCCTTAGGACTTGTCGCAAGAAAGGCGCAGTTTGAAGTCGTTTTGCACCAGGAAGTTGATCCTTTAGGAACCGATAAGTGGAATGTGGCGGAGCCTTCCGAACTGCCTAAGGCGCAGCCAGATAGGACACCTAGACACTGTGCTCCAATGGCGTAATTCCCGGAGATCAGCGGACTTATCTTGACGGGGTTGACTGTAATCCATGGCGCATTCGGGACGACCATACTGGTTTCGAAAGTGGTCGGATTGAGCCATTTGATCCTTACTCCAGAGTACTGGAGACCCTTTGCGCAACTGTCCCAACACAAATTAGCGTG
>JABEUO010000132.1 GCA_013044415.1 Acidimicrobiaceae bacterium | reverse complement strand
GCGCAGGGTTTTGGACGTAAACGATCGGGTGCTTAGAAACCTCGTAGTTGGGCTAGGTACACAGCAAGACGGTGTTCCCCGTCAGACCGGCTTCGACATTACCGCAGCCTCGGAAGTGATGGCAATTTTGGGCTTGACTACTTCTCTGAAGGACCTGCGCCAACGTCTGGGACGAATTGTCGTCGGATATACCTCCAAGGGTGAGGCGATTACCGCCGAGGATATCCACGCAGCCGGAGCGATGACCGTGTTAATGAAGGAAGCGATCAAGCCGAACCTCCTTCAGACCCTCGAGGGGACCCCTGCCCTGGTACACGCTGGACCATTTGGCAACATAGCGACCGGAAACTCGTCGGTGTTGGCGGACATGATTGGTATCTACGGCGGCGATTACTTGGTGACCGAATCTGGTTTCGGCGCTGATATGGGTGCCGAGAGGTTCTTCAACATAAAGTGCCGTACTTCGGGCCTATCTCCAGACGCAGCGGTAGTGGTTACTACGGTACGTGCGCTAAAGGCCCACTCGAATAATCACAAGATCGTGCCGGGCAGGGAGCTTCCCGAGGCACTTCTCGCTGAGAACCCAGACGAAGTGAGAATCGGCGGGGAGAACCTTCGTAAGCAGTTGGAGAACGTGCGCAAGCATGGGGTCCCGGCCGTCGTCGCCATCAACTCCTTCCCTTCGGATTACCCTTCGGAGCATAAGGCCATTCGCGAGATCGCCGAATCGATGGGAGCGAGCACGGCGGTTTGTACCCACTTCAGTGACGGAGGTAAAGGTGCCGTCGAACTAGCCGAAGCGGTGGCGGAGGCTGCCGACAGGCCAAACACCTTCAAAGTTCTCTACGCCAGTGAAGCCCCGCTTCGTGAGAAGATCGAAGTTATCGCCAAAGAGGTCTATGGAGCCGAAGGTGTCGACTACACCCCATTGGCCAACAAGCAGCTCGATTCGGCAGAGGAGAATGGTTTCGGGGAGTTTTCGCTATGTATCGCAAAGACCCACCTCTCCATCTCTTCTGACCCGACGCTCAAGGGTGCACCTACCGGTTGGAGACTACCGGTGAGGGAGGTCAGGGTATCGGCTGGAGCCGGATTTATCTACGCGATAGCCGGGGAGATGCGGACCATGCCAGGATTGTCTAGGCACCCAGCCGCCGAAAGAATCGATATCGATGAGAATGGCGAGATCGTAGGTCTCTCCTAGCAAGGCCGAGCCTTAGTTTTTGGTTCCAACCAGAGCGGCTTTGCGAAGCTGGTAGTTCTCCCTTGGGCTTCCAGCTTCGCAAGTCGCCAGCAGAGTAAGACTGAACCTCTGCATTTAGTTTCGAAATTCACCCATCTGAACTGGTCACGGATGCCGAACTTGGCCAATTGGGCCCTAGGTTCTCCGAGTATGGGCCAAGTTCTTATGGTCTGTCGGTTTGGTAGTCGGTGGACTATTGGCGAGGAGGTTTAGTTGAGTACTTCAACCTATGATTTCATTGTCGTTGGAGGCGGGTCTGCTGGGAGCGTCCTTGGAAACCGGCTTAGTTCGGATAAGTCCAACGAGGTACTGGTACTCGAAGCGGGGAGGATGGACTTCTTGTGGGACGTCTTCATTCACATGCCAGCGGCGCTCCCATTTCCCATTGGTAGCAAGTTTTACGACTGGCGCTACGAATCAGAGCCCGAGCCGGAGTTGAATGGTAGGAAGGTCTATCACGCTCGTGGCAAGGTACTTGGCGGTTCGTCGAGCATAAATGGCATGATCTTCCAGCGGGGAAACCCAATGGATTATGAGAAGTGGTCGAAGGATCCAGGGTTAGAGAATTGGGACTACGCACACTGTCTGCCATATTTCAAGAAGATGGAGACCTGCCGGGCAGGGGCTGACGAGTATCGAGGAGGGTACGGCCCACTGATCCTCGAGAGGGGACCGGCGACGAGTCCGCTTTTTGGCGCTTTTTTTGAGGCGGTCCAGCAGGCCGGGTACCAGTTGACCAAGGACGTGAACGGGTACCGACAAGAGGGTTTCGCCCCATTTGATAGAAATATCTCTCGAGGTCGGCGCCTCAGTGCCGCACGTGCGTACCTTCACCCGGTCATGAGTCGACCCAACTTAAAGGTCGAGACGAGGGCATTTGTAAATCGGATTCTCTTTGAGGGGACTAGGGCCGTTGGTGTCGAATACCGGGTTGGTAAAGGACCCTTGAAGATCGCAAGGTCTAAAGAGGTAGTGCTATCCGGCGGCGCCATCAACACCCCACAACTTTTGCAAATTTCTGGTGTTGGTCCTGCGGCCCATTTGAAGTCCTTGGGAATAGACGTTGTTGAGGACTTAGCCGGGGTGGGCCAAAATCTTCAGGATCACCTGGAAGTCTACATCCAGCACTCCTGTAAGCTCCCGGTCTCGGTCGCACCAGCTCAGTTGTGGCGAAATAGGCCCTGGGTGGGAATGCAATGGCTGTTTTTGCGCAGCGGACCCGGTGCGACGAACCACTTTGAGGCGGGTGGATTTGCCCGATCGAATCAAGACGTCGCCTATCCGAACCTGATGTTTCACTTTTTGCCGATAGCAATCCGCTACGACGGCTCTGCGCCGTCGAAGGGGCACGGCTATCAGGTCCATATCGGCCCAATGAACTCCGATGCACGTGGATCGGTGATGATTAAGTCGAAGGATCCTACGGTCCATCCAGCCCTTCGATTTAATTATCTCTCAACCGATCAGGACAGGAGGGAGTGGGTCGAGGCAATCCGTACGGCACGGGAGATTTTGTCGCAGCCCGCATTTTCAAGCTTCGACGATGGTGAACTATCGCCCGGACCCTCCGTTGGGACCGACGAGGAGATCCTCAACTGGGTTCGCAAGGACGCAGAGACAGCTCTGCACCCTTCGTGCACCGCAAAGATGGGTATCGACGATATGGCGGTCGTCGATCCAAAGACCATGAAGGTTCACGGTATCGAAGGATTGCGAGTGGTAGATGCATCGGTGATGCCTTATGTGACCAACGGGAACATCTACGCTCCGGTGATGATGATCGCCGAGAAGGCCGCCGATCTCATATTAGGGAACTCCCCGTTAGCGCCGTTGAAGGTTCCTTACTATCAACACGG
>JABEUO010000131.1 GCA_013044415.1 Acidimicrobiaceae bacterium | reverse complement strand
GGTCATTATCAATAGAGAGATCGCCCAGGCGACGAGTATCGGTCCACCTGCACGCAGAGCGCCAGATGCTTTTCGGATGTGAAATGGCGAGAAATCGCTTAGAACTTCACGTTTCTCAGTCATGTACGAAGCAAAGAATATGGCGAGCATAATCTTTGCTGCTTCTACGGGCTGAAAACTGAGCTGACCCAAGTGGATCCACAATCTCGCGCCGTTTATGTTTTCACCGATAACCGGGGCCAGTGGTAGGAGAAGCAGGATGACACCGCCAAGCATGAGGAGGTAGCGGTACTTGTCGAGAAGCTCAATTTTAGGGATCAAGGCGAGGGTTAGCACGAATCCAAGCACACCGACCGCACTCCACAACGACTGTAGGGTAGCTTCCGCCGGATCAAGTCGTTGGATAAGGACGTATCCAAAAGCGTTCAGAAAGCTGATTATTGGAAGTGCCGTCGGATCGGCGTTTGGCGCAAAGACATGCAAGGCTAGGTGGCAGAGCAAAGGGAGCACTAAGAGCCAGATTGCGCTTAGTGGAACGTGCGTTGGCATGGTCGAGTCGAGTCCCACCTTGGCTAAAAGCCATGTTAAAGACGCAATTAGTTCGGCGAGAATTATCATGCCAAGTTCGCTACGCCTCCTTCTGTTTTTCAAGGTAGGTACGTAGACATTCTCTTTAAAGTTGCTTTTAAATTGGAATTGCCAACTCTTTGACGCTTTGTGTCGTTCATTTGCTCTGATGGTCTGCACTATCTAGGTAGGTTACTATCTATGAGTTCAATAGACAGAGCCCAAATAGCATCTTTCGGCACAGCAAGGTTTTATAATCGCGAACTTTCCTGGCTGAGCTTCGGTGAGAGGGTTCTCGAACTGGCGGATGACGCGAGCTTGCCCCTCCTGGAACGGATAAAGTTTCTAGCTATTTTTGGAAATGGACTCGACGAATTTTTTCAAGTTCGAGTCGCTGGCCTGAAGGATCAATTGGCGGCAAACCTAGGCGTTCTATCTACCGATGGCCTCACACCAAGGGAGCAGCTTAAAGCGATACGAAAGCAGCTCGTTAGAATACTCGAGCGTGCGGATACTACCTACGACGAGATAATCCGTGTCGAGCTCTCTAAAGTTGATCTAAATCTCGTCTCATGGAGCCAGCTAAGTTCCCAAGAGAAGAAGTTTATGTCCGGGGTCTTTTTGAATGATGTATTTCCCGTCCTGACACCGCTCGCCGTAGACCCCTCGCACCCCTTCCCTTACATTTCAAACCTCTCGTTAAACCTTGCCGTTGTGGTGAGGGATCCCGATTCAGAAGGGGATCACATAGCTCGAGTTAAGATTCCACCGCTATTGCCGAGGCTGATTGAGGTCAAAGAGGGTGAATTTATCCCTTTGGAAGACCTCATTGCATCTCACCTTCCAGCCCTCTTTCCCGAGATGGACATAGGGGAGAGCTATGTGTTTAGGGTTTCGCGCAACGCAGACCTTACCCTAGAAGAAGAGGAAGCAGACGACCTTCTTTCGCTTGTGGAACTCGAACTACGACGACGGCGCTTTGGTAGAGCCGTCAGATTAGAAATCACCGAAGACGCCAGCGATGACGTCGTCGAGTTGCTTGTCAGGGAGTTGGAACTGCACGAAGACGACGTCTATAGGACGAGTTCCCTACTCGATTTGTCTGGTTTGTGGGCGATTTATGACGTCGACCGACCGGAACTAAAGCAGATGCGGGCACCCCTTGTCACTCCATTGGCCCTGATGTCCGAAGGACTCCCTCGTCCTGACATTTTCTCCGCTATCAAAGAGCACGACCTGCTTCTGCACCACCCCTATGAGACATTTACCGGAACCGTCGAGATGTTTGTGGAAGAGGCGGCGAGGGACCCAGAGGTACTCGCAATAAAACAGACCTTGTATCGGACCTCAGGGGATTCGGCGATTATCGGATCTCTGATTAAAGCCGCTGAAGATAATAAACAGGTAGCGGTCCTTGTCGAACTGAAAGCCCGTTTTGACGAACAGGCAAATATCGGCTGGGCGAAGAAGCTAGAGCAGGCGGGTGTACACGTGGTATACGGCCTGGTGGGACTGAAGACCCACATGAAGGCGATCTTGGTGGTGAGGCGGGAGCCTGAAGGACTGCGAAGGTATTGCCACATAGGCACTGGAAACTACAACGCAAAGACCGCTAGGACCTACGAAGACATCGGAATGCTTAGCGGCGATCAGAGGCTCTGCGCCGATTTAAATGAGGTTTTCAATTACCTGACTGGATACTCAAAGAGGCAATCTTATGAAAGGCTGATCCTTGCGCCAAACGAATTGCGTAGTCGGATTGTCGAGTTGATCCGTTGCCAAGGTGAGCTGGGCGAAGAGGGAAGGATCCTGCTAAAAGTCAATGGCCTAGTAGATCCGGACATCATCGATGAGCTCTATGCGGCTTCCATGGCGGGGGTAAAGGTCGACCTGTTGGTGCGTGGGGTATGCGCACTGCGGCCGAGAGTTCCTGGACTTAGCGAGAACATCACGGTTAGGTCGATTGTGGGGCAGTTTCTCGAGCACTCAAGGGTCTTCTGCTTTGGAGGGGTAGGTGGCTCGGAGCGCCAGCTATTTTTTGGCTCGGCCGACTTGATGCAGCGTAACCTTGATCGAAGGGTGGAGCTTCTGGTACCCATTGTCGATCCGGCGATCGAGGCTCGAATTGTCGAGATTTTGACCCTCGACTGGTCGGATGACGTGCAGACGTGGCAACTCGACGCCGAGGGCCACTGGGAACGCCTAGAAAGAAGAGAAGGACGTTGTGCTCAGGCGCAGCTATCGGAATTGGCGATTGAGAGGTCGCGGACGATGATGGGAAGGGCCTAGCCGTGGCTATCGAACGGGAATACAAGCTTGACTCATCTGGAATCGCGGACCCCCTAAAAGTTGAGATAGGTACCGGACTTTCTAAAGTAGCCGAGACAAGAAAACAACAGCTTTCCCTCTACTTCGATTCGGCAGGTCTTGATCTGGGACGCTTGGGGATCGGGTTACGCTTTCGCACCGTCGATGACGAACCGATAAAGGGCGTTTGGACGATGAAGATACCGAGAAACTTCAACTCGGCTGGAGCAACACAGCGAGAGGAGATTGAAGTAGAGGGGGAGCGTAGCGAGATACCTGGCCCTATACGAAAGGTACTTCAACGCCTTAATCTGCTCGATTCGCTAATTCCAACTGTGAGCCTAAAAACCGATAGAACCAGCTTCAAAGTAGCAATGGACGGTGTGAAGCTTCCCATTGAGATAGACCTGGACCTTGTCGAATTTCTCGATGGGTCCGTCTATCGAGAGGTGGAGATCGAGGTCCAAAAGAGGGAGCTTGACGGTGTAGCTGCGTCCATCGCTGGGCGTTTTGAGTCCGCTGGGGGTATTCCAAGTAAAAAGACAAAGCTTGAGAGAGCTACCGAGAGGTCCCCGTATGGCCCATTAGCCGAGACGATTCAACCCGACCTTACATCATTAGAGTTCTGGTTGAGAAATGGTCTCCTTCTCAGTTCCTTAATGCTTAGCTCGCTTGTTGCCCTGCCAGGAGAGGTTGAGGCCTTCAGTTTTAGAGGTGTCGTCTGGGAAGCAGTTTGCTACCTTCGTGCCCTTGTGAGCGAGACCAGCGAAATTGAATTGCTTCTTGATGAGTATGCTGAGCTTTCAGGGTCTATATCGGAAGGCAGGGATTTCATAGCAAGCGGCGATCGCCTGGCGGAAAGCATCTACAATCGCCACTTCGCTCTATTCGGACCAGAATCTTCGGGGCATGACGCTCTCAAAGGGTTGGACCTTAGCGCCGTTTTGACTTGGGACGACGAGTATTTACGAAGCTTGCTCGCATCTGTCAGAAAGTTAGACGAAGTATTCAATTCCATAGAGGATCCTCCAAAGTCTATGACCTCGGTTGATAGGGTCTCATTGCTAGTCGACGAACTGCTGGATATTGTCATCGGTGCCGTACCGATAGGGATGGATATAACTCTTGCAAAGAGTGCTGCCGAGTTTTTTGATCTAGCGGTTGGCAAAAAAGTATCGTCAGTGTCTTCTGGCAAAACTGTCAATTTCCACGGGCTGAAGATAGCCCTTTCGCAGCTGCTGAAGGATCTTGAACTTCTAGAGAGGGCATAGTTTGCAATGAATCCTTCTGGAAATGTTCCAAATGCCAAGGGGCCCGTGATAGCGGCATTGGATTTAGGGTCAAACTCATTCCATCTCGTCGTGGTAATAGCTCGACCAGATAGGAGCTTCCATATCGTTGCATCAGAGAAGAGAATGCTCCGGTTAGGTGAAGAAGTAGCTTACTCTGGTTCGATTTCGGCATCGAGTATCCAGAAGGCGGCCAAGACCGTCGCCGAGCTTTCAAAAATAGCGGAACTTGCGGGCGCCGAAGAGACGGTGGCCTTTGCAACCTCCGCGTTTCGAGATGCATCCAATTCCGAAGATGCGCTCGATGCTATTACGCAGGTATCTGGGGTTCACCCACACGTCATTTCTGGTGTACGTGAAGCTCAGCTTATATACCAAGCCGTGAGATCGCATCTAAGTCTTGAGCCGTTTCCGGCCTTAATATGCGATCTAGGTGGTGGCAGTCTCGAGCTGATCATAGGCGACCAGAGACAGAGTTACTTTACTTCGTCCCTTCCGCTAGGGGTGGGTCGGCTCAAGGCTAATTTTTCTGGCTCAGATCCACTTACACCCAAGGAGAGGGCCTCCCTTGTAGGTCATATCCACAAGGTGATGGAGCCGGCTATCTCAAGAATTGCCGACTTCGATCCTCGTTCAATAGTCGTCTCTTCGGGAACCTTTGGCGCACTACTTAGAGTCGCAAAGGCCTCTCGAGCTCCTTTTGGGACTGATGAACAGTTTGACGACGAACCCGTTGGCGTCAAGGAGATCCAAAAGATTGGCAAGAGGCTACTTGCCCTCGGCACTCAGAAGAGAATCACCATGGCCGGTATGGATCCAAAGAGGGTCGATCTTCTTCCTATCGGTTGGCTTGTGTTAAGCGAGATCCTTTCCGCCACCAAGGTGACCACCCTTCGTTATTCGGACTGGGCCTTGAGGGAGGGGATAATACTGGACCTTCTTGAGGCAAGAGAGGATTTCGAATTCGCATTTGATGCACACGACCTTCGAGAAGGGGCGGTGCGGGCATTAGCCGAGAAGTTTCATGGTCTAAACAGCCACGCCATCAAGGTGCAGGAGTTTTCAATCCGCTTGGCCGAGTCCCTAAGGGAAAGGTTAAAGCTAGATTCTTCCGACATCGAGCTGCTCGGGTATAGCGCCCTACTCCACGATATCGGAGAGTGGATAGCACAAGAAGATCACGATAAGCATTCCGCTTACTTGGTGGAGACCAGTCCACTGAAGGGCTTTTCTGACCTTGAGAAGTCCATGATCTCCTCCATCGTGCGTTTCCATAAGAGGGGAACTCCAAAGCCAGCTGACTACCAAGCGTTTCAGAAACTTCGACCCTTGGAGCGATCAAGGGTGCTGATTTTGGCTGGAATCTTGAGAATCGCTGACGCATTAGACCGTTCGCACGCCAGCGTTATCGATTCACTTAGCGTTGAGGTCACACAAGGATCTTTGACGATCCTTGTGGACACGAAACAGGACATTTCGATGGAGATAAATGGATTTCGCAAGAAGAAGGGTCTCTTTGAGGAGCTCACCAAGATGGATGCCGAGATATACCTCAATTCATAAGGCACGGATCGGGGAGGTGTTACGCACCCTCGACCGGCTTGACCATTTGTTTTGGATGACCCGGCAAGCGGTCAGTCGGCAAAGGGATCAATCGGTTTTGGCTTGGGAAGTATCCGTGGGTCTATGACGTCTAGTTCCATAGTCTCGATGGGCTGAGGCTGTGGTCCTTTAACCTTCAAGCTGACATAGGCGGCTGCACCCGCTGGTATAGGGATCCAAAAGTTAAATAAGCGATAGCTGATGACCGAGAGAATTGCTATTCCTCTTGGGATTCCGAATCCCCCAAGAAGTTTGATTAACGCCGGTTCTATAACTCCGAGTCCGCCGGGCGTGATGGGGATAGCTGCTAAAACATTGGCTAGACCGTAGGCTACTAGTAGCGAAATAGGATCTATTGCACGACCAAATGCCAAAATCATCATCCAAAGCGATGCCGCATCGGCAAGCCAGTTGATCGATGCCCATAGGAGTGCGCGCCTAAGGAGTTCTGGATTCTGCCACAGCTCCTTGATTCTTTCACCTATCCTAACGAAAATTCTCTCAGCCGAACCTGGCTTCAGGTATGGTATTCGACGACCTATCTTGGTGACTAATGCCAGGGCCCTGGGTTGGTTCTTGGTGAAAAGTATCAGAAGTAGCGCAAAGGAACCGATTAGCACGATTCCCAGCAACGCCACCACGGCGTAAATTGGATCAAAGCCGTTAAGGGGAATCGAAATGATCAAGGCTAGCCAGAGGATCATATTGAGTATTATCGCCGACCCGATACCCTGAATCGCAATCGCAAATCCAGCGTCAGTAGGAGTGACTCCAGAACTAGTCATGAGTCGCAACGAGATCCCAGTTCCAGAGGCCGAGCCTCCAGGTAGCACGTGGGATACTGCGAGAGACGAGAGGTCTATTCTAAAAAGCCTCCATACCCCTGGGGCGGGCCTCGGAAGTACCGAGTGAGTGAGGCGAGCATAGGCAATTAGGGCGAATATCTCAAGGCCCACCGACGCTGCTACGAGGGCATAATTGGCCCCACCTAGTAGATTTAGTGTTTTTCTAGGACCAGCGATATTTGGAACAACCAAATACTCAATGATGAAAAAGACGACCGCTCCGCGGATGCCAAATAGGCCAAATCGCCTGAGCAATTTGAAAAGGCTCGATCGGGTTGCCTTTACACTCTCTCCGCGCATCTTGTCCAACTGCTGATCCTGCATCACTTCTCGCTCAAAGACTAACCTTAACCCCAGAAAGATCTAGCGTCAGCGGGATCTTTTCTATTCTGAGAGACAGCTTAAGCGGACACGATAGTCCAATGCCTTCTAAATTGGTCTGGTGATCCGTATTGCAAGGTAGACCTCAAGAAAATAACCAATGGAGCTTTATCAAACGGCTTTTGGTGATCGAAGGATTCACCGCACTGACGTTGCTGCTTGTGGTGGTTGCTTGGAATCTGCGCCACCTCGGTATCGAAGTAGTAGTCGCTGTCGTGTTAGCGGTCATTGCGGAGCCCGCAGTTCGAGCTTTGAAGCGCCTTGGAATGAGGCGGAGCATGGCTGTGCCAGTGGTCTTCGTAACCATTCTCGCCCTTGTTGCGCTACTGATCTTCGTGCTTAGTCAGCCGCTATACAGCGCTGGCGCCAAGCTGATCAATGAGCTCCCTAATCTAGTGGCCCAAGCGCAATCTAAAAAAGGTCAGCTGAGTGACTTGATCCATCGGCTCGGTCTCACACAGTATATTGATGCCTCGTTATCGAAATTGGCAACGTTGGCGGGGAGCGCCGCCAAGCCCGCCTACGTTGCGGCCAAAGGCGTCGTATCTACTGTTGCGACACTCGCAACCATCTTCGTATTGGCGATATTTGTCGCACTCGAGGCGCCCGAGCTAATCAAAGCGGTGTTGGGACAGTTATCTCCGGCTATATCTAGGCGAATATCTCTGATGCTTAGTGAAACTAGCACCGCGGTGGCGGGATATGTTGCTGGCAATGTTTTCACTTCGCTGATTGCAGGGATAGTGATTGGCCTTACCCTCGGACTCCTCGGGGTGCCCTTCGCTTTTGTGCTAGCGGTCTGGGTGGCATTCGTTGACCTTGTGCCGCTAGTAGGTGGGCTACTCGCCGGTGTTCCAACCGTCATAGTTGCCTTTCTGCATTCCCCACTGGCGGGGCTCGTTTCGCTCGTCGTGTTTTTGATTTATCAGCAAATTGAGAATCATCTTCTAAGCCCACTGATCATGTCGAAGACTGTGAAACTTAATCCACTCTGGATACTTTTAGCCGTTCTTGTCGGTGGCCAGCTAGCTGGCGTAACGGGAGCTCTTATTGGAATTCCAATAGCTAGTGCACTTCAGGTTGTATCGCGAAACCTTTGGCGTTGGCGCGAAGAGACCAAGCAACCCAACTCGCTGGAGGATTTAGAGCTAAATACTCCACAGTGCGGAGGCGATGACATAGGAGATCATGAGGAGGACTGAGTTCCCTTAGTGGGTCTCCCAAATGGGTCCTCTTAAAGATGAGCGTGTGAGCTTGTTGCGCGGGCACCTTTGGTGAAGGCTAGAAACCGTGATCTGCGAGCGGAACGAGCCTGAGATTGTTCTGAGCGCAAACCTCAGCAAGTTCAGGTAAAGCCGCCAAGGTCGCCCTATAAGACCCGGGATAGCTGGTGCAATCGGAGTCATGGAGCAAAACCGTGCACCCAGGTTCCAGGTTTGACTTAAGGTCCTTCATGACACTGGAAGGCGTTGTCATTTTGCGCCAGTCTCGGCCCCAAGTTCCCCACAAGACGGTGCGCAGACCTAGCTGGGCCGCAGTCGCAAGGGTTGGCCTCGTGATCACGCCGTAGGGAGGACGAAAGAATATCGGAGCGCTAGAGGCTATTTCGGATACCGTGGCGTAGGACCTCTCCATGTCATAGCGAATGCTCCTGGCGCTGCGAAAGAGATGGTTGCGGTGCCAATTACCGTGCAGGGCGATTTCGTGTCCTGCATTTTGGAGCTCTTGTAGAGTGTATGGGTATCTTTCTGCCATTTCGCCCAGCACAAAAAAGGTGGCCTTCACGCCTAGGCGTTCTAGTTCTTTGATAAATAATGGCGTCGATTTTGGGTCCGGTCCGTCATCGAAGGTGAGCGCTACGCTTGTCGAAGATCCAGTGCCTAAGAGATATGGCCACAGTGATCTCCTTAAAGGAGGCAAGGAACTGAGGGCCGGGAAGGAGCGATAACCGCCTTCAGCTACAACGATGCCGACTCCACCCCTGAGGGCCAATTTGGCCGACATGCCAGTTTTAGAGCTATAGCGCAAAGACCGTCACCTCAATCGATCGTGGAGGCTGCTGCCTGGATAAAGCCCTGTTGGGATAGTCTAGCCTGAAGCACCTTAAGCCTGGTGATCACCTCGGCCGGAGTCATTCCGGTACCGTTGATCTCATAGACGCTGCCCGACTTGAACTTGTAGTTGGAAGGGATCTTATTGATAAATAGGGCGTGCACCAGGGTCTGGTGGTGAATCGATATCCACGCCAGATCGAACGAGTTGACCTGCTCCTGGGGGACATAGATAGAAACCGACATTCCAGTTATGGTGTTTAGGGTCTGCTCGGATGTAGCAACCGCGTTTGAGGGCATGAAAAGATGTAGCGCAGAGTTACTTTCCCAGCCGCCATTTAGGATGTCGATGCCATCTCGTGCTATTTGTCTCACCGCGGAGGGATCGGCAAGGGCTAGCTGCCCGGGGACAACCACTGCAGTCTCGCTTTGCAGTAGATACTTAAGCAGTTGTGGATCGGCGATGTTGGAAAGCCCGGGTTTGATGACGACGTAGGCGAACTTGCCAACTTGTGAAGCCTTATCAACGTTAAGACCATCAGAGCTCAGCGCATTGGCTGCGAGATTGAACGCAAAGAAAGCAACAAGGGCCGCAGCTCCCAGTGATGCGAGCCTCCTTGGTACCGTGATTAGGTCGCTCTTTCGAACGAGCCCGTAATGCTGCCTCGAAGCGCGAACCATGACTTCCTCAACCACCGGAATGAGTCGGTCGGTAAAGAGGCCACTTGCCCGCCTGGCTAGTAGTTCGTGACCCGTTGCGGCGGACTTTATGGCATTGGAAAGCTCTTCTTTGCTCTTCGCCCAGATGGTTACGCCGGCCCGCTCCATATGGAAGATGTTGTATCTACCGTGGCCGGCTATCGGACGATAGCTGACCACCGGTACACCAGACTGAAAGGCCTCCATAGCGCTCAGTCCGCCGGCATTTTGAATGACAACATCCGAGGCCGACATCAATTCGGGCATTCGATTAGTCCAACCGAAGATCGTACCAACCCCGTTCCTCTGGAGTCTGTCCGCCAGTTCGGTATTCCGACCACAGACAACTACTGGGTGGACATCCTCGATTTCAGAAAGTTCCTCTACCGTCTGCTCCAGGGATCCGACACCCCAAGATCCTGCGACCACAAGAACTATAAGTTTGTCAGGCGGCAGCCCGAGGCTTACTCTAATTGGATCGGGGTCGGTCGACCTTTTAAAATTTGAAGCTACCACCGGTCCGATAACATCGGCCTTTTTACCAAGCAGGTTTTCGACCTGCTCCGAAGAGACGTCTGCCACGCAAAGGTGTGCATCAACTCCCTTGTGGACCCATAACGGGTGTACGGCAAAGTCGGTGAGGTAAGTGACTACCGGAATTTTGAGGGTCCTCAGCCTACGTGATCGAGCACGTCCGAGTACCACCGAAGCGAAAGGATAGGTCGTGATGACGAGGTCAGAATCGAACTCTTTCGCCCATCTTTTTAGGCGTTTTTCGAAGAGAATACCCAAAAAGAAGGTGGCCACTGGCGCCAATATCTTGACCCTCGACCACAACCAGTAGATGAGGTCGTAGCTCCAAGGTGCCGACTCAATTTGAAAATGGTATGTGCGCTCTAGAAACCTACCAGCTATAGGAGACGCATCTAAGAAATCAACGAGCCTGGTCTCCCAGCCCCTCTGCTCCATTCGGCTGATTATCTCATTGGCAGCCCCATGGTGACCTGCGCCCATACGCGCAGACACGACTAGCACTCTCTTAGACATCGCAGCTAGCCTATATGGCTGAAGATGGTTTATGCCTTGTCCATTGCATCTGCTATTGCCTTTGCGCTCGCCTCGTTGCTTCAGCTTGCCGCGACTAAAGGTAGGTCCGATCACCTTAATATGCGACCTGGCCTACTGTTTTCCCTGCTTAAACATGGTGGATGGCTCGGCGGAATAGGCCTGGACATACTGGCGATAGCCTTTCAAATCGCAGCTTTAGCATTCGGAAAAGTTGCAATAGTACAGGCAATTCTTTCGCTGGGTCTGGTTGTGTCGATCTCCTGTGCTCCATACTTTGGCTTTAATAGGCCGAGCTCCCTTACCTCGTGGCTCTCATTAGCTGCGGGATGTGGGGTCGGAATATACATTCTGCTCCAACCTACGCAAAGCAAGGACAGCTATCGTATGCCGATCGTGGTCATTGTCGCAGTGCTTGCCGGATTGTTAGCGGTATTACCCCATTTCCTAATGAAGGAGGCTTCTCGGCATCAAAGAGCCCTCGCCCTTTCGATAGTTGCTTCGATCCTCGTAGGACTTGCGAGTGTCCTCGAGAGGATACTCGGTCTCAGGGTGGTCGCTTTGGGACTATTTAAAGGGGCACTAGCACCCAATACCTTGGTGCTTATCGCGCTAGGTCTTGAGGCACTACTCATAACCCAGAGCGCCTTTCAACTTGGTGAGATACAGGTGGTCCTACCGGTTATCGCAATCGGAGAGCCGATTGCTTCCTTTGTATTTGCTCGACTACTTTTGTCCGAGAGACTTTGGGCTTCGGGGGTGGGTGGAGTTATAGGGTTCTTGGCCATTGTCGGCTCTCTAGCTTCGGTATATGCACTAGGAAGTCACGGAATGAAAGAACTCGGTGGACTGGGACCGATCGCGGGGGAAGATGCCGAAGGCATTTGACAGTCTGATTCCATATTCTTGCCGAAGGACTCAATCCGGTCTGAGTTGCATATTTGTTCACGGACAGCCCGGGTCGGTGGCCGATCTTGCCCCGCTAGCACGTAGATTGCCGAATTGGATTAGCTCCTATGGTTACGATCGTCCCGGTTGGGGAGTGTCGGCACTATCTCCAACCGGGATTTTCTCTAATGCCGAATTTCTGAACCAGGCGGCTAAAGGAATTGACGGAGCAAAGATGCTAATTGGCCACTCTTACGGTGGAGCGGTAGCTTTGGCCGCCAGCGCCCTTGACCCGACCGAGTACATAGGAACTCTTTTATTAGCTCCCGCTGCGTCGGTAGGATCTCTCGGCGTAGCGGACTCGGTACTTGCGTCAGTTGGAATCGGACAAGCCCTTTCTTTGGTGCTAATACGGGCTGCTCAGGTGGTATGGAGTGGGTACCGCAGTTGGGGAGGTGCGGCAACGAAGAGTTTCTGGGCGGAACAGGTGAGAATGAAGACAGAGCTAGGGGACTTAGAACGCCAACTAGCAGACGTTAGGCTTCCAGTCTCAATTATTCACGGAGATTCGGATCGAATTGTTCCTCTAACGTCGTCCCACATCCTGCATTCGTTAATTCGTCACAGCAGATTTGTGGTAGTTAAGGGTGCTGGCCACCTTGTTACTGGCCAATTTCTTGGCGCTGCGGCTATAGAGGCGACCTACCTAGCTGCGACCTGTCGCGACCAGGCAGGGTCGGACCCTCGGGTCTTAACACGGAATTAATCATTCGATTTAAATAAGCTGCCGAAGACCAATTGTCGCGCAATTCAGGAAACCCGATCAAAAGCCACCGTCAATACTGGACGAGCTATTTATAATATTTAGAAGAAATCGGGCAAGGCAAAACAGACCTAATAGGAGTTGACTGAAGGATTTGGCCTTTTGTGAGTCCTGTTTTTGGGAATTTAATATTGGCGCTAAACTATGCTGATTGAAAATCGGCAGTTAACTTGTATGAAACTTGCTTTAATACAAGTTAACGCATGTTTCAGTTGGGGTAATTAGCCCCATTAGTCTTGGGGAAGGCTAATGGATCATGTACTTGGCAGGATCGCGGGGACGGAACTGCTTGTGTAGGTAGGTGAATTGGGCAAATCGACCTGGGGGGTCGCTCTGCGGGGTCGGAATGTCGCTTGGGTATTAGCCATAAGCGGAGGACACTAAGTAGATGGAGTCAACGAAGCTCGGGACCTGGAACTACCAGAATTGGCGAGAGGGTGCTAAGTGTAAGGACATCGACCCTTCACTCTTTTTTCCAGTTGGCGTTACAGGTGACGCCGAAATACAGATCAATGAGGCTAAGGCATTCTGTACTGGCTGTCCAGTTGGAGAACTCTGCCTCGAGTTCGCACTAAGAACAAACCAGGAATATGGGATTTGGGGCGGAAAAGATGAGGAGGAGCGTCGGGGTATTCGGAGGATTCGCCGCCAAAGAAGAAAGCTTGCCCAGGCATCTTAATCGCACTGATCTACGCCGAGTGCGGACTATGGGTTGAGGCTCTTTTCGGTAGTCGATAAAGGTTGCACAGAACCGTAAAGTGCTCCTTCGGAGGACTCTGCGAAGATGGTCCGGTTTACCAGAATGGGGTGTGGGGCGGAATGCCCCTGGCTTTAGCCATGGGGATGTAGAGCCCCACCAGGGCGAAGCCCTGAGACCTGCGCTCAAACGTT
>JABEUO010000130.1 GCA_013044415.1 Acidimicrobiaceae bacterium | reverse complement strand
GGTACCATTTCAACTGCGACTATTGAGTGGCCTCTTTACGACGTCGAAGCTCAATCTTGCAACCGGCGACCTTAGGGAGGTGGACCTCGAAATCTGTCAGCTCTAGTCCCTCTAGTTTCGATAGGATCCCTTCGATAATGCCGATGTGAATCCCACAGACCGTCTTGCCAGCTAGGTTTACCGCCGACTCAAGGGGACACCTATTTAGGACTATCGCCGCAAAGTCTTGATTGTTCACCAGGGTCGCCGAAAATTCCCAACCGATCATCGCCTCATGGATCACCCGCACCGGGTCGGAATACTTAGGCGCTAATTCGGTGGCTAAGCGAATGCCTTCCTGTCTCCCGATCGCCCTTGCCGAGCTGTGAGTGGTTATCGCCTCTATGAGCAGAAGCGACAGGCGTTCATATGCCTTCGATGGTCCCCTCTTGGCTTCGGCCGACGGTTCATAGAGAAGCCGAGGCCTTCCCCGACCCTTGGGTGGCTCACGATACTCATCGATCAGCCCTGACCGGCGGAGGACCTCGAGGTGCTGGCGAATCCCGGTGTGGTTGAGCCGGGTAAATTCGGTCAGCTCGGAGACTGAGACGGGTTCTGGCGACTTTAGCAAGTACTCAAATATCCGATACCGAGTGGGATCCCCCAGAGCCACCGCCCTGCGCTGCAGCTCGTCTCCGGGCACATAGACCGGCAAAAGGGCCAAATCGCCCTCCGGCGCCTCAGAAGAAGTATCTGCCATCTCTCATACCACCTACTAAATCCACCTTATCAAGTCCCACTAACTTCGATTCAAAACCTGTATCAAGGGTGTTATCCGATCGATTTAAACCAGTTCAATTTAAACCACTTGTGTCCGAGGATTTTTGATCATCAGATACCGTTACCCTGACTATCCACTCCTCGGGGCCCTCCCTTAGATACTCCCACTGAAAAACCCGGTCGTACTCCGCCTTGAGCTGGTAGTAGAGGGGCTTAGGGTCGTGGTCGTTCACAAAAACGAATCCCTCGCCATCCAGCAAGGCTTCAAAGCGACCGATCACCTCAGAATGCCTATCGATAGGTGCGAGTGGGCGCAAGTCGATCAAAGGTTCTCCCGATCCTTCGTCGACGGTGTTCAAGGAGCTCGAGTTTCCGCCGGAGACCTCGGCGACGTCGAGGCGGGAGATGAAGTGCATTGCCGCCTCCATGGACTTGACCTGCTTGGCAAAGCTGCCGCTTCGGTAGAGTTCGGCCCACGCCCGAGAGAGGAGGGCCGCCGCTAAACGTGCTTCGCCCGCCCTGGCCAACGCCTTGGAGAGGTCGATGACGACTCCACTTATAGCTGGGACTAGGGCGCCTAGTTCTGCATCACCTAGTTTTGTTGCATCCCCTAGTTCTATCTCATCACCTAGTTTTGCGTCTTCACTAGCCAACTTTTACAATCTCCATCGTGAAGGTGCGCTCGTCGACCTGGTTGATCGTGCAGCTATATGCGCCAGGCCAAAGGGCGTCGATCTGGTAGAAAAGCGGCTTGGGGTTGTGGTCGTTTATCACCGTTACTGCGCCACCACCCTCTAGGGACTGTATCTTCGAAAAGACGACGTCATGGCGAGCCCTAGGCTCAAGGGGCCGAAGGTCAACGGTCGAGGTAATAGTGTCGCCCTTTGCCTTAGTGAACTCCCGCTGAATCTCGGAAAGTATCTCGCCTACCTCTTCGTCGGGGACCGAAGATAGTACCTGTGGGAGGATAAAGAGGTTTTCCTTCTGGGCGTGTGTAGAAAAGACCTCGCTGATTACCAGCGAGAGGGCCGCCTGCTCCGATCCAGTGAGGGTCTCGAACTCGTCGATCTTCGCCCCTAGGTAGCGGTGTTCGAAGAGCATCGTCTCGACCACTTGTGCCAGACCGACCTTTTGGGCACGCAAGTAGACACTGGTCTCCTCGGCCCGTGCATGTGGGAGGATGTCAGTCCGCAAATAGCTACTGAACTCCTTAGCCAACGACGAATGCTCCTCGGGGGTCGCCCCCTTAGCCATTGAGCTTGCTAAGACCGAGAGTCTCTGAGCCATTTCGGCGTGGTGGGCTTCGATGGCGCCCAGTACGCGTTGAGCTTCGGTCGGCTTGTTCCCGAGTGTCACCGGGATCACTGCGCCATCTGACTTCAAATTCTCGACAAGGCCGCTCACTTCGTCTCCTTTTTATTATACTTTCCAATAGAAATATAATCGAATCCGGCAAAAGTGAGGCAGCATAATCGTGAGTGGTATTCCAATTGATTCTCCGGCTCCGGCCAACAACTATTCCCATTCGAACCTCGGCATGCCAAAGAGCGTCCCACCGCCGCAGCTACCACTAGGTTTCTTTGCGATTGCCGCCTTGGCCCTCTTTACCGATGGAGTACTTGGGATCTTCCTCGGATCGAGGGTAGTTGGAAACCCAACGGGCCACCTAGCAATTGGAATGACCCACATGTTCATGCTCGGTGTGGCGTCGATGGCTGTCCTTGGTGCGATGCACCAGTTCATCCCGGTCATATCGGCACAAAAACTCAGAGACCCGAAGCTCTCCTACTGGGGAGGCGGGCTCTTTGCGGCGGGATCGATCGGCCTTGCAACCAGCTTCCTCCTTGAGGTCAACCCGTTGGTAGTGGCCTCGGGAGTACTTGCGGTTATAGGGGTGGTGTTGCTCGTTATCAACCTCTCCAAGCCACTTATGGTGAAGGGGAAGGGAATCTCGATTACCGGTGCGAGGATCTCTGCGATAATGCTCGTGGCCGTTGCCTGCTTTGGCATCACCTATGCGGTAGATCGAAATGCCCACGAAAGCTTTTTCACCCTGTCGCCTAATCTAGTGATCGCCCACGCCCACATTGGCATCCTTGGCTGGTTGGGAATTAGCTACGTGGCGGTGTCTGAAAAGCTCTGGCCGATGTTCATGCTCTCCCATCGCAAGTCCAACAGGTCGAGCCAGATAGCGATTTGGGGGCTGGCCCTAGGGGTCACTATCTTCGTGGTCGGGATGCTCGCATCATCAACAGCTATCGTCGCCACCGCCGGAGTGATCATCCTCATTGCACTAGGTTCCCACCTATACACCCTGGTGAGCGTGGTTTCCAAGAGGCGGCGTAAGTTAGAACTACTGCAGGGCTACGTAATCGTCTCGGCACTATTTCTACTCGGTGCCATCGGCTTCGCCATCACCGCCGTAACAGCCAGCCAAGGGTCGCAGCTAAGGACGCAGCTAATGGCGGCCGAAATAGTCTCCTTGGGCGCCTGGATCGCTTTGGCGGTTATCGGCCACGCCCACAAGGTCGTACCATTTATTACCTGGGGTATTCTGCGTGCATCGGGGGTAAAGTTCACCAGGAATAACAAACCACTGGTCTTCTCCGACCTTTTGAATCCGATGGTTGCGAGAGCGAGCTTTGTCATGGTAGCGGCGGGATTCGCGCTGATCGTCGTCGGCTTGGCGACTACCAGCGGGGTGTCGTTTTCGATTGGCTCGGCTGCGCTAGCCCTGGCGGCTGTGGCGGTATCGTCCAACTTGGCGATTAGGCCGTCTCGGATGCTCTCCCACTTCGGCGAGGCAGGTTAAATAGAAAATGGCTGACGTCGACTACAATTCGACGTCAGCCGGGATAGCAGTTATCGGCGAAGACCTAGTGCTTTGGCGCTCGCCGGGTCGATCATCTCCACCGACCACGGGGGATTCCAAACCAAATTGACGTCTGCTTCGAAACCGGTCGAGGCCTCGAGGGCCTCACGGACCTGAATTGGCATCGATTCCGAAACCGGACACCCCAGGGTCGTCAGGGTCATATCACACTCGAAACGGTCGTTGACGAAATCCAGTCGGTAGATCAAACCCAATGCAACGACGTCGAGCGCTAATTCCGGATCGATAACCCCTCGTAGCGCCGACCAAGCCCGATCGATGGTTCCTTGATTCTCAGTAGCTTGATTCTCAGTAGCTTGATTCTGTGTATCTTGCACCACTTATTACCTCATACTCCCTGTTAGATAGGGCAAAGCCTCTTCTTTGCAGGCCTCCGCCTATTACGCCTGCCTCTGCTAATTCCGATGCTGTTAATTTCGGTGATGTTAATTTCGGTGAAAGGTGACCGAAAAGTGCTCCGAGGAGTGCTCGGTCACGTGATAGGTGAACCCTTGGCTGGCTAGCACGCCTTCAAGGGGAACCGGTTCAAATGGTGCAATCACCACGAGATCCTGACCCTCCTCCAATGCTGCGACACCTTGCATTATGGCGTCAAATGGCTCTTGTCCCCCGGCCAGAATCGGC
>JABEUO010000129.1 GCA_013044415.1 Acidimicrobiaceae bacterium | reverse complement strand
ATCTGCGACTCTCCAGAGAGGGGACGTATAGGTCGGCTAATAGCATCCTGGATCTTTTTGAGTTCCTCCTCGGTGCCATCTGGTAGTTCGTTACGCTTTCTCGTACGCTCTGATGCCAGGGAAGGATTACGACAGACAACCAGGCGTTCTCCGGGATAGTCGGGATGGGTGATCTCGACCAGGTCTCAGGCAAAGCCTAGTTAAAGACCCTCCGCTAGCGGGGCGGTTTGCCCTATGGCAAGCTGAAGGTGCAGCGAGGTCGAAGCTAAGTCAAAAGTCCGACTATCCATTCGGCGCTAACTTGGCAAATCGGTCATTGGCTCAAGACTAAACCCACATGGCCGCCAATCCCGGAGATATTGTGAACAACCATTTCCGATGATGAAATCAGAAGTTTCTTGCCGTGGGTCCGATTTGGGCGTATATTCGGTTTTAGAGGCAGACGGGCCCTTTTCTCGCTAGACCGAGCGGCCGGGTAGAGATTACAAAGATCTCCATAAATTATTGTCATCTAGACATACAATCATCCGATTGTATGTACAATTGAAGAATGACACCTCTTGATTTCGTGATCACCCTGGGTCTGATCTCGATCCTTGCGGGCGTCCTGGGCTCACTGATTGGCCTCGGTGGCGGTGTGGTAATTGTGCCGGTTTTGACCTTACTTTTCCACGTCGACATCCGTTTAGCCATCGGTGCGAGCATCGTTTCAGTCATCGCTACCTCCAGCGGTGCCGCTGCGGCATACGTACGAGAAAAGATGACTAACCTGCGTGCCGGGATGTTCCTCGAGGTTGCGACGACAACGGGGGCGGTCACTGGCGCATATTTGACGACCTTGCTACCGGCAAGATTTCTATTCATCCTCTTCGGAGTGGTTCTCGCCTACTCTGCGGTGGCGACTTTTCAGCGGCGCCGCTCAGCAGCTCCGCTGACTGTTTCCAACGATCGGATTGCTAACGTTCTGGAACTACACGGCGAGTACTACGACGAGGCTGAGAAGCGGGAGATCGCTTACAAAGTTACCGGCACAAAACTCGGACTATTCATGATGTATATCGCTGGGTTGGTCAGCGCCCTCCTCGGAATTGGATCTGGAGCCCTCAAGGTTCCGGCAATGGACCTAGCGATGCACCTACCCATGAAGGTATCCACGGCCACTAGCAACTTCATGATCGGCGTCACTGCGGCCGCCAGCGCGGGTGTCTACTTCACCCGGGGTCAAATCGACCCAATCATCTCAGCCCCGGTTGCTATCGGGGTACTCATTGGCGCAACCGTCGGCTCCAAGGTCTTAGGAAAGATCACCAGCCACGTCGTGAGGCTCATCTTCGTAGTGGTTCTGATAGTCATATCCTTAGAGATGCTGCAAAGGGGGTTCTTCTAAAATGCGCTTGACTCGTCAACCTCCCGCAACTCCCGAAGCTGCCAAGGAGATGGAAGAGAAGATCCGTTTGACCGAGATAACTATCAGCCTTGTGCTTCGCATTGGCGTTTCGATAAGCGTTCTCGTTTTCATCGCTGGGCTAGTTGTGATGTTTGTACACCACCCCTCGTACGCCACATTCTCGGGTAATATGTCATTCCACAGCTTGACCTCGGCCACGAGCCAATTCCCTCACTCATTCTCTGCGCTATCAACCTCCCTCTCCAAGGGTGAAGGGCGTGGAATCATAGTGCTTGGGACGATGATTCTCATCCTCACTCCAATCCTGCGAGTAGCTGTAGCAATCGTCTCCTTCTCGATTGAGAAGGATCCCGCGATGACTTTGGTAACCATCTTCGTAATGCTCGTACTGATCCTTTCGTTCCTACTTGCGGGGCTTTAGAATGGTCGAAGCAGCCGACAGGAGCAGTCCGCTTCCATTGTGGGCACAGATAAGCGATGATCTGCGGCAGCGCACGGGGAGGGGTGAATTTGACACCCGCTTTCCAACCGAGGAGGAGCTTGCCCAAGGATATGCGGTAAGTCGACAAACCGTCCGCGAGGCTATACGGCACCTTGAAGCCGATGGCTTAGTGGTTCGTCGAAGGGGGCGGGGCACTACGGTCACTCGAACCCTGCTCGAACAACCACTAAACGCCCTTTACAGCATGGCATCCACGGTGAGGGCACAGGGATTGGTTGAAAAAAGTATCGTAATTACCTCCAGGCGCGAAAAGGCCCCGGCGGAGGCTCTACGGCTCCTAGGGGAGGACGCCGCTGATGCAATTTATATAGAACGCCTTCGTTACGCTGGAGATGACCCGATTGGGTGGGACCGTTCTTGGCTTCCCTGGAGCCGGGCTAGTGCCCTTCTAGATGTTGATTTAACATCAGGTGGGCTCTATGAAGCCTTAGCAGAGTACTGCAGCGTAAGAATTACCGGCGGATGGGAAAGGATCCAACCGATTGTACCCAGTCCATCCGAGCAGCTCAGACTGAAAATATCCAGGGACGTCGGCGTCTTCTCGATAAACAGGCTCGCTATGTCGGGATCAGACCCGATCGAGTGGCGTCGCAGCCTTATACGCGGAGACCGTTATAGCTTGGTAGCTCAATGGCCGGGCGGAACGAATCCTCAAATCCAAAGAGAAGCCGCTCTAGCTAATTAGTCAAGGCGAATTCTGTCAATAGTCTGTACTATCTGGGTAGCAAGACACCAAAGTACGCCCCGCCGACCGGCATTGGTATCGGTTACCTTGGCCGTGCTATCGGCGAAATAGTCCTGTGGAACGGTGCTAAAGGATCAAAAACCTTTGTCGCCAATTCACTCCTCGACTCCATTTCACAAGACTCATCAGGCGTTGCTTCGATATATCTGCGAACTATTTCGACCTGAGCGATTTTGGTGGCGCTCTTTTCGTTAGGTGGTAAGCGATCCTGAGTGACCTTGGGGCAACTAGCAGTTTCTATCCGGGTAACGTCGCTTGCCTGCAGTTCAAAAAGGCCAAAATGCGAGGCGTCTTCTGCCACCGTATCTTTATGGATAGGTGATCAATCCGCTGGCCGTCAAGTCGTTCTTTTATCGAAAAGTTCCCCTGGTGTCAACCGCACCTGGGATCCTCCTAAATTCTGTGGGTGATGTAAAGGTTACTTGACACCAGAGTCAATGTCAAGTAACCTTTACATCATGAAGAACCAGCTCCGAGACCAGCGAACGCTGCGTGGACTTTCGCAGGCCGACCTGGCCACGAGCCTCGGCGTCTCGCGCCAGACGGTAATTGCGATAGAGGCTGGCCGTTACTCGCCGTCGTTACCGTTGGCATTTCGCATTGCCAAGTACTTCGACACGACGGTCGACGAGATGTTCGATCCAGGAGAG
The DNA here is from genome assembly GCA_013044415.1 of Acidimicrobiaceae bacterium. Classification (GTDB taxonomy): domain Bacteria; phylum Actinomycetota; class Acidimicrobiia; order Acidimicrobiales; family Acidimicrobiaceae; genus JABEUN01. The sequence goes on along the minus strand of JABEUO010000129.1, from coordinate 716 downwards.
GAGATGGAAGAATGAGATTAAAGTTAAATTCGCGCTGGCAGGCTCCGGCCACGGTGATCATTGGTGGTTCGATTATTGCACTGGCAGTAGGTATAGGTCACGGCTGGTCGAAGGCGCTTATTGCCGAGGCGATAGTGCTGGCACTCGGTGTCGGTTACTTCTTGCTAACCGGCAGTAACTCAGATATCGGCGCCATTTACGGGGGCCGAGCCGACGAGCGCCAGCATCAAGTGTATCTACGAGCCAGTGCAGCGGCGTTGCGAATCATGCTCGGGACGGCGTTTATCTGCGCCGTTATAACCGTCGCACTTAATGACAGCTACTGGCAATCCGATGTAATCGGAAGTGTGGGTGGCTTGGCGTTCTTGATTTGTCTAGTGGCATTTGGAGACGACGAAACTAGATCTCGTGGGTCAGCGGAAATAATGAGTGGCGAGACGATTGGCAAAGTACATGATTCGATTGGCAAAATGGACTGAGGCTTGTCGCTTAGACCTCCCATGGCTATTCATTTCGAGCGGCATCGCTAATTTGGGATTTCTGGCCAGAGGACTGTTAGGGTTCGCAAAACGAGCGAGGACTTCCCCTCGAATGACGGACAGAATCTGCGGTTATTCGGTGGGTGGATTGGTCGCCTTAGGTTCGACGGGCCGATATATAAATTCCACAGCATCGCCCCTGGCTATACTTGCTCCATGTTCAGGGTGATCCTGTCT
>JABEUO010000022.1 GCA_013044415.1 Acidimicrobiaceae bacterium | reverse complement strand
CTAACCCTGATCCCAACTTACTTTTTGATCGGTAACTGGGGATTCAAAAATCGTGGTAAGGCAGCCGTAAAGTTCTTCGTCTACACCTTCTTGGGTTCGGCTTTTATGCTGGTCGGAATCTTGAGTCTGGTCTTTATTCATCAGGCGACTACGGGACACCTGACTTTTGAGCTGGCCCAACTCACCAAGACTACTCTCAGCTCGGCAACCGCAAAGTGGCTATTTCTGGCCTTTACTGCGGCCTTCGCTGTCAAGGCTCCGGTGTTTCCCTTTCATACCTGGTCGCCAGATGCATACGGTGAAGCACCCACCTCTACGGTTATGATTCTGGCTGGCGTGATGGCTAAGCTCGGTACATACGGGATGATCCGCTTCGATTTCCAGCTCTTCCCGGCAGCGGCTAAGTCCCTGGCACCTATCCTCATGACCCTCGCAGTTGTCGGTATCGTCTATGGTGCGATTGTCGCCTCTGGAGAGAAGGATCTGAAGAGGATCATCGCATACTCGTCGCTATCGCATATGGGATTCATAGTGTTAGGACTATTCGCCCTTAGCACCCAGGGTCTTTCGGGTGCGGTGCTACAGATGGTGAATCACGGACTCTACACTGCGGGCATGTTCTTGCTCGTTGGCTTGATTTACGAGCGACACAAGAGCACCGACACCGGTGTGCTGTCGGGGATCCAGGCCAAGGCTCCCATCTTTGCAGGCGTATTTACCCTGGTGATGATGGCCTCGATCGGAGTACCTGGCTTAAATGGATTCGTTGGCGAGTTTTTGATACTGCTGGGCACCTTCGTTACCCACAGGTGGTGGGCGGTCGTTGGTGCGACCGGCGTGATTTTCTCGGCGATATACCTTTTGTGGGCCTACCAAAAGGTATTCCATCGCAAGGATGAGGCAAATCGGCCATTTGCTGAGATCAAAAAGGGCGAGTTTTTGGCCATCGCTCCAATATTGATCCTGATTGTCTTTATCGGGGTCTATCCAAGACCTTTCCTAGATCGGATTGATCCTTCAGTGCATACCCTCATGCGTCAGATGTCGGTGACTTATACGACCCCTGCAAACAGCGGATCGGCAATTGGAAGCGGGGTGAATAAGTGAGCCCGCACTTACTGTTGACTTTCGCAAGCACCGCCAAGATCGCCCTACCGAAGATCGATTATTCCTCGATTCTTCCGGAACTGGTAATGCTAGGTGCAGCGATTATCTCGATGATTGTTTCGTCGCTAACCCGAAAGCGAGATCTCACCTGGCCCTACACCGCAATAGGGGTAGTAGCTTCTCTGGTGGCTGGCGAATGGTCACTTCACCTGTTCGAAGTTGTCAGGTCACAGGGGCCAAAGGCGACGATTGCTGGAGCGATATCGTCAGATGGGTTTTCGACCTTTTTGATGGTAGTGATTTCGGTTTCGGTGCTTTTATCTCTGCTGATAGCTGAGGGAGTTGTTTTTAGAGACGCAGCAAAGGGTCCGGAGTATTCGGCACTGATCCTGATATCCGCCTCGGGCGCGATGTTTATGGCTGCGGCTAACGACCTCATCGTTGTGTTCTTGGGTCTTGAGATCCTCTCAATTGCCCTATATGTCTTGGTTGGGTTTAGACGAAGTGCTTCGGAGTCCCAAGAGGCTGCGATGAAGTACTTTGTCCTCGGTGGTTTTTCCTCCGCTATCTTTCTCTATGGAATTGCTTTGACTTACGGAGCAACGGGTACATCAAACATCTCGAAGATAGCTCAGTATCTGGCCAACAATACTTTGACTTCTAACGGGGTGCTTTTGGCTGGCATGGTCCTCATGCTGGTTGGATTGGGCTTCAAGGTAGCCGCCGTGCCATTTCACTTCTGGACACCAGACGTCTATCAAGGTGCGCCGACCTCCGTTACGGGGTATATGGCCGGGGTGGCAAAGGCCGGAGGATTTGCAGCTCTGTTGAGAATCTTCTACGTCTCTTTCAATACCCTGAGCCTCGACTGGAGGCCCGTAGTTATTACCTTGGCGGTTCTGTCCACTGTCGTAGGAGCGGTCTTGGCACTATCTCAGCGGGATGTCAAGAGGATGCTCGCCTATTCTTCGATCAACCATGCCGGTTTTATCCTGATCGGGTTGGCCACTGCGACGGCCGCTGGAGTGTCAGATTCCCTCTACTACCTGTTTGCCTACTCCATCATGATCATCGGAACCTTCGGCGTGATCTCGATGGTGTCTGCAGCTAGGGGTAATTTTGAGGGGCCGATACTGGTCTCTGACCTCAGGGGATTGGCTAAGCGGAATCCCGCCCTCGGTTTGGCGCTAGCAATTTTCATGGTCGCCCAGGCTGGAGCGCCATTTACCACCGGTTTTCTCGCTAAGTTTTCCGTTATTGCAGCAGCAGTTCAATCGAAAGAGTATTTGCTTGCCATAGCTGCAATGATGACGGCGGTGGTAGCGGTGTACTTCTACTTGAGACTCGCATTTGCGATCTATACGGATCGGGAAGAGGCCGAAAGTACGACAACACCAGCATCTGGTGGTGGGGTAATGACCGAGGTGGAAACGGCCAAGAAAACCTATACGCCGCCGCTGGTCACGTTGGTAGGCGTTGGCCTAGCGATGGCCTTCACAATTGTATTCGGCATCTATTCATCGCCACTGGTCACATTTGCTCATCAGGCCGTCTTGATGCACTGAGATTGTGTTGCACTGAGATCGAAGGGTGCTTGGGCCATGCCGACTACCGGATATTGGCATATCCCAATCCGGCATTCGGTTTTATTGAGGAACTACCTTTCAAAGGAGAGTCCGGCACCTGCTTCGCTTATAGAGGGCGGGGTGGGCGCTGTGTTGTTCTTTTTGGTTCTTTTTTCGATAATGGATTGCACCGACGGACTAATCGGTTTGTCCGTTCGATGAATACAGCCCAACCAGCAGCAGGGCCTACGTTTTCCACCTTTGAGTTGTGAAATCACCCGAGTGACGTGCTCATCCCTGGTTTTCTGTTGTTTTACTGTAATCGTCCAGCAGATCCATTCATTGCGAGCCAATGGTGTGATCTGCCTCCACAACGAAAGGGCTTTTTCGTCTAAGTAAAGGGCCTCTTTGAGGTCGGTGGGGAGTTCGTGAACTAAGCCACCCATTGGGTCTTGCGGTGCAGCCATAGGGTCACACTAGCACCGTGACCACTCGCCCGATTCTGGCCCAGATCTAATTTGGCGTTCGAGTGCCCACGCTGGTCTCGACTTGAGCCAACCATCCAGCCTCCAGCGGCGTTAATTTCTATAGGGGCTAGCCGGGCTGCCCGTGAGTGCTCTTTGGCTTCTCCCTCGCCGCTGTTACCTCGGCGGTCAGTACGACCCACAATGTGCCGGCGGCGATTAGGTGAATGTCTGCCCAAAAGGGACTCGATTTGGTTAGAGCAGAAGCCGCTCCTAAGGATGCTACCCCCGCAAGTAGCAGTAGTAGCACTACCGACCAAGCTCGCCAGATCTTGGATCCAGCCGACCAACCATGAGCGACTAGTACGATGATCGAGGCCGCCGCTACGGTGGCAAAGAATCGGTGGGCCAGTGCTACATAGATCAGTCTCGTTGGTCCTGGGTCGAAACATACCGGCCAGGTCGGACAGGCCGCTCCCGCCCCTGCCGCAACGACAATGCTCCCCGAGAGCAGCAGAATAAGCGTAGAAGCTAGCGCCGCTGCCCCCCATTTTTTGCTCAACGAGGATAGTGGGTACTCGGCTTTACCAGAAAATGCGACCACCGCTGTTATCACGGTGACCGAGAGGAAAATCAGGCCAACTATCAAGTGGACCGTTACCGTCCAGGGTGCGTTTTTGGCTAAGACCGTAAGGCCCCCTAGAAGTACCTGGAGAATCACTAATCCCAAGGAGAGCAGAGCAGGTTTTTTGGTTGCGATGGAGTCTTTGGAGCGCCTAGCGAGCAGGTAGGTGGCAATTACCAGGACGCTGACGATCGAGGCGAGGTATCGATGTGACTCTTCGAGGATTGGGTGGAGGTGGTAAATTGGTCCAAGCTGATCGTAACAGAGCGGCCAGGATGGACAGCCCATTCCTGAGTTGGTTACTCGGACGGTACTGCCTAGTCCGACAAGTGCCAAGGTAAGTGCCGAAGTCACAGCCGCCAGCCAGGCAAGCTTGTTGTCCCTTTGGGGCCTCGAGCTCGCTTCGATTTCAGATATTTGGCCAGGGTTAGTGTCGTTTAGCATCTAATTCTCCGAAAATTTGCTTCGCTCTGAAGCTCTTGTGTTCCTCGATCTTGCCAGATGGATTCGTCTGGGTCAAAAATCGGCTACACCACCGAATGTGCTTTGCGAGCAGGTTATTCGCTTTCCAGTTGGGTTCGACCCAAACTCAAGCGTTCGAGGCGTCTTCTCAGGCAACGGTAGTCTTTTTCTCCTGATCCTGGCTGAGAAACCTACCAATGACCGGTATTTCCCAGAAAGATTCGGCTTTTGCCACCGAGAGAAGGACCGAAGGTAGATTCTCAAGTTTGTCGTAGATCAGGTAGCGAGGTGACCAATCGGGGTCGAACTTTGAATTGAACTTCCAGAGGGATTCGATCTGCATCGAGTCAGAGAGTCTTTTGAGGACCATTTTCTCAACCCGCTGGGTTATCCCATCCCCCCTTTCTCCGGCGAGTACTCCCCTCATAGTCGCAAAGTTAAGAGAGAGGTGTGTTTTCCCCCTGGCTCTGAGGTACTCGATAGTTTCCACTATCATGAAGTCGATGAGTCCGTTGGGGTGCTCCCCAGTATCCCTACGCATAAGGTCGAGGCTGTAGCCGTCGATTCCCGGCGCCGGAACCCACTGACAGAAGCCGACCAATGTGCCGTTTGGGTCCTTGCAGCAAGTAATGAGGATGTCGTCATCGACTGGATCTGCTACCCTCCCTAGGGTCATTGAAAACCCCCGTTCGGCGTCGCCCTTCCTGGAACGTGTCATTACCTCTAGGATCTGATCCTTGACTTCCGGGGTAATTTCCATTGGTGAGCAAAACTCGGATGTATATCCATATTTTCGTATACGATTGACCGCTTGGCGTAGCCCCTTGTGCGTCTTTCCTTCCAGGCTGAGTGATGTAACGTCGACGACAGCTTCGTCGCCTATGTAATATTCATGCAATCCGATAGAGCGATAGAAGTCGACCCATTGTTGCGATGCACCCAAGACGGCAATCGACTTTCCTCTGGAGCGAAGGGTCGAGATAAGTTCTTTTGCGGCTTGTTTCGCACCGACTTCTGGTCCAATCGGGTCTGGCGAAATCAGACAGGTCGACCCATAGTTTGCATACGCGATCAACGTATCGTGCGATACGAAGTGTTCTTTGTCGTCACGAAGCGCAAAATAGTCCAGTGTTCCCCTGGAATAGGCGGCGACAATTTCCCTTTCCGTGAGCCCAGAAGACGATTGCGAACGATGTTCAGAGGTCAGCTCGGTCACATAGGGCAAGAAGAGGCCGGCTACTAGGTATATAGCTATTCCAATTGTCGCGGTGAAAAGCGTCGGCGAGATAAATCGATTCAACAGGTGAGGGAGGACTTCCACCGGAGAGGCAATCATCCTAGATGCGGCTGCGATCACCGCTTTGTCGATGGTGATTCGCCTGGCATGTCTCTGGAAGGTGCCATCTAACCATATAGAAAAGGTCCCGATTATGAGGGTTAAAAGCCAATAGGCGGTAGCCTTCACGATCCTATTGAGGAATTTTTCTCGGGACCCCCTTTGATCGAAGGCAGCCCGGTTCTGTAGGAGAAAGGCGAGCAACAGTAAAAGTGCGGTTGCTTCTTCGTAGTCACCACCCTTGAGAAGGTTCGAAATGACCCCCACTGCAACCGCCAAAGTCGAAATAGCCCAAGCTAACCTTTGACCCTTCGAGATGCCGAATGACAATCCGAGCAGTGCCACTCCGATCAGCGCCGTAGTTGCGTCTGCGAAAGTTGCAACGTTGGATGGGAGGAATTCGAGTATGTCCCTTAGTCGACTTCTTAAAGGTGGAGTAAGGGCAGAGGCAAGGTCGATTATGCCGAGGGCCAGCACTGATATGTGGGCGATTCGCCGTGGTCTAAGGAATCTAATAAGCTCTCTCGGGTCGAGTTCGTCATAGTCCTTCCCCTCCGGCAGCGACGCAATGAGTGAAGGAACTCTTGGAAAGTTTTCATTCGGGCTTGCGACTATTCGATTAATGAATGGGACGTGTGTCGATGAGGTAAATCCAAAGAGTTCCAATTTGAGGGTGTTATTCGTGCTCAACTCGAGCCAAGTGACCTCAGAGACCATCGAATAGGCTGCGGGCAGGCCCAATCGACCCGGCATCTTTTTAAGAATTGGTTGGACACCGCCGGGGTTTGCAAAATAGCCGGAGCCTACCTTGGTAAGTTCGGGTTGGCGGCTATGTGCGACGATTAGGGCTTTGTAGCCCCTTCGCAAGACGGCTTGGGCACCGATCCTGCTAGCAATATTGAGGTCCCGTTTAGTGCCCATAGTCGTTGGAGAGGCCTTTGACAGGGCAGAATATACGCGTTGTGCCAAGAAAAGGATGATCGAGATGACCACGATGATGTCGATCAGTGAGGTGATTGCTAATAGCTCGAGTCGTAATTTGCTCAGTGACCTAAGGCCGTTCAACCGACCTATTCCTGGCAAGCTGGCGAGCAAAGGTATCCGAACTAGTACCGTCAAAATGATGGGCAAGAGGGCAAAGACGCTGTATTTAAGGACCTTGGAGTAGACGATCCGCGACGCAGCTAGGCCGGCTAGATCCTCGGGATCCTGGAGTCTCTCGGCTCCCCAGAGTAAAGAGGGGCCTTCCCGTAGGGCTTTGGGAAGCACGTCGGTTAGCCGGTGGGTCGCCCAAGGAGTATCAAAGGGCGAATATGGGTCAGAAGCCCTTGCGTGTTCATCAAATTCCCTGCCCGAAGCGACAAGAACTCGTTCAATGCGGTTTTGTGAATGTAGACGAACCTCTAGCTCCAAGCAGAATGTCGCCCCGAGGCGGTTGATCACTAGCGTTGAAAGCTCTTCATCCCAGGCCAAAGATCGGTCTTTAAGCCCGGGTATAACTACTACCCGGCCGTGGTGATTCTTTGTAAAGTTGGCGATGAAGCTGACCACAAGCTCGTTGTGATCGAGCGCCGCTCTGGCCGTTTCATATTCACTGACGCTCGAGTCGCTTACCCCTAAGTCCAGTAGGTTCCCCAGGATTATCAGGTGGCCGTCGCCTTTGAATTCTTCAAGGGCTTCTACTAGTTTCGCTACGTTGGAACCAGAAAGTCTCGGATCACTCGAACCGATAGTGTCGCTGAGACTTAAGTCCGAGATAACTAGGACTTTTTCATTTTGAGACACCTCAAGTGTGCCCAGCTTCGGACACCACCGAGAGGGTGGAAGTAAGTGACCGCTCGGATTATTTGGCAAATTAGCTCACTCCTTTGTGTGCCTCAAAGTTCCTTTGTGGCAGGTGATGGAGGTTCTTGTTTGCCATTTGAATCGGACCCAAAGGTCCGATTAATCTCTGAAATTCGTGAACTGCAGCGGTATGTCAAAGTCTGCTTCCTTCAGGCTTTGAATCACCATCTGGAGGTCATCTCGCTTTTTAGACGAAACCCTCAACTGGTCTCCCTGTATAGAAGGTACCGTCCCCTTTAGGGAGAGGTCTCGGATGAACTTGGATATCTCCTTTCCCTTTTCGGTGGAGATCCCGGCGACTATTTTTACGCTCTGCCGTACCGAGCCCTTAGAACCCTCCACCAAGGGACCCCTATCAAGTGCCTTTAGCGACACTTGTCTTTTGACGAGTTTTTCCTCGAGTACCACCATGAGGGCTTTTATGCGATCCTCGGTCGAGGAGGAGAGTTTTATTTCTTTGTCAGAAATTTCGATCTGCGAGTTAGTGTTCTTGAAGTCAAAGCGAGTCGCAACTTCTCTGCTCGCCTGATCTACGGCATTTCTAACTTCTTGCATATCAACTTCCGAAACAACATCGAACGTAGGCATAATCCGTTAGGCTATCCTGTTCTAACATGGGTCGGTGCCCGAGTGGCCAAAGGGAGCAGACTGTAAATCTGCCGGCACAGCCTACGGGGGTTCAAATCCCTCCCGGCCCACCAAATTTGGTGCCCAGCCTTGGCGACAAGGCGGGCGCCGCTGTCCATCTCGAAAGGTGCCAGTGATCTTGTCCCTGCAGGCAGATACCCTATTCCTCATCTACTTGGAGAACTAGACTGCAAATATGCGTGTGTTTGGCCTGAGCCCAGTCAGATGGCGTGCGGAAGATGCCGCTAAGGGGATCGAACTCGAAGCTTCCGATCTCGTAGAACCGATCGTCATCGGACTCGTGGCGTCGGTGCTGATTCTCGCAGGAACCCTTCAGAAAAACTCTCCGTTCACCTCCAAGATTCCAGGTTCATGGTTTATCGGTGTACCAGCCCACCCGGTGTCGGGGAATCCATTACTCGAGTTTCTCGCTCGTTGGCTCGTTTACCTAGGAGTAGCTCTCGCCTGCTACGTCTGGGTTCGCTATGTTGGGCTGGTCCGAAGGGGATATCGGATCTCACCACGAGCACTATGGACCTCTTTTTGGACCTGGATTACCCCATTGATGATCGCTGGGCCGCTCTTTTCTAGGGATGTCTACTCCTATGCAGCCCAAGGCGAGATGGTTGCTCGGGGAATAGACCCTTATTCGAACGGCCCGATCGCTCTAGGCTCGAACAGTTACCTTGCGACTGTGGATCCATTTTGGGTCAAGGCAAAGGCACCCTACGGACCCCTTTTTCTCTATGTTGACGGCCTTTTTGTCAGACTTATCGACCATAATCCCTTATTGACGGTGCTTTTGCTCAGACTGCTTGCGCTGCTTGGAGTCGTTTTAATCGGAAAGTATTCGATGAGGATAGCGAAGGCGCTCGGCAAGAGCCCAACACTGGCATTTGTTCTTGTTGCCCTCAATCCGATGGTTCTATACCACTTCGCCTCGGCGGGGCATAACGATTCGATTATGGCCGGCCTCATGCTTGCCGGGATCGCATACTTCCTTGAGGGTAGGCGGATAGTAGGGATAGTCTTTTGCGCGCTTGCCGCAGCGGTCAAGATCCCGGCGATAGTAGCGGTCGGTTTTCTCGGTTATAACTGGATCGACGTCAAGCCCTTTAGAAAACGACTCCGAGGTGCCGCATTGGCGGTGATCATCACCGTCGTGGTGTTTGGCATCCTAAAGGTTATATCGGGCCTCGGATGGGGCTGGCTACTGGCACTTTCGACCCCTGGAGTGGTGGTCACTTCGGTAGCCCCGATGGTTGCGTTGGCAGACCTGGCGCACCAGATTACCAACATCTTAAATTTTGGGGCGTCCTTCACCTTCTATGTTTCCGTGTTCCGACTTGTAGGGGTGGCAATCGCAGGGCTGATTGGCCTCGGCCTGCTTTTGACCTCCGATCGGAAAAACCTGGTTCGGTTCATAGGGATTACGATGGTGACCGTCGTGGTGCTGGGTCCGGTAATTCAACCCTGGTACATTGCGTGGGGACTCCTGGTGCTGGCTTGCTCTCCAGGGAAGCTTACGACATGGGGGACGACTGCGATCTCCTTGGGCTCGATAGTGCTCGGTATCCCGGGCGGCCCGTCTATAGCTTCCTGGATTCTGTATCTAGTGGTTGTCAGCCTCGCCATCGTTATGCTCGGTGCTAGATTGCCATTTTCTCCTGGTCGCATGCGGAGGGTATCGCAGAGAATTGTCGATGATGGGGTAGCCCGTGTCATACACGCTGTTGGCCTCTACAGGGGAGCGGAGCCGGAGTAACTTGGACTCAAAACCCCAACCCGAGCTGGCTGTGAGTATCCCGATCGCCACCAGCAGGGTGGTTTCAATCGAGCCGAGGCTCAAAAAACTCGTCGAACTGGTAGGGTACCCGACATTTTCTCGTTATGACGACGACAATGCGCTAAGTGTTAGAGACGCCGAACCCGAAGGACGTGACTCGTTCAGCATATTAGTCAAGGCAATTGCCAACCAGCAGCTTTCCTCTAAAGCCGCTTCGACGATACTCGCACGGCTGCGAACTGCCTGCGCAGGGGTGATAAATCCCGATGGAATCGTGGCACTTGGACCGGAAGGCCTTAGACCCCTTGGTTTTTCTGGTTCAAAGTCGATTGCCCTTTTTGAACTTGCGACCAATGTTATCGATAGAAGACTAATTCTTGACGGCATTGACCACCTGACCAATGAGGAGATTATCGTCTCGATTTCCTCTCAAAGAGGTTTGGGTAAGTGGAGCGCCGAGATGTTTTTGATTTTCCACTTGGGTCGACTAGACGTTTGGCCTATTGACGACCTTGGGGTTAGGAAGGGCTACTCAGCTATATTTGGACTCGATGAGGTAGTCAAACCGAAGGTTCTAGATCCACTCGGCGAAAGGTTCAGGCCGTATAGGTCTATCTTGGCCTGGTACTGCTGGGCGGCAGTTGATCAGGGAAATGAGCTTTGGGACTAACTTAAGGCTCTTGGGCCGTAATTTGCGTCTGACCGGCACCCGAGGAGATAGCCAACTTTAGCGCGGGACCTCCACTGGGCGAGCGGAAAGCTAACCACTTACAGGTCAGTGGAGCAAACAACAGTTGACACTGTTCTATCCAGTATTCACTATACGTAACTGTAATGGCTAATACTTATAGCATTGGCGAGTTCGCAAAACGGATTGGGCG
>JABEUO010000021.1 GCA_013044415.1 Acidimicrobiaceae bacterium | reverse complement strand
GGGCATAGGTGTCGAGTCCCAGTTTCCAGTCCCAGTTTCCAGTCCCAGTTTCCAGTCCCAGTTTCCAGTCCCATTGTCCACTCGCAGCGACGTAGCGACGGCGGGTTTATGGCTCCCACTTACAAGCGCTCGTGCTCTCACCCCAAAAAAGGCGCCAACAGTTCGGCAGGTAGAGGTTCAGGAACGGACCGCCTCTACGAAGTAGATAATGCGTTTTACTCCAAGTCATACCGTACGCTGGTGGGTTGTACAGATTCGATGTCGCTTAGTTGCTGATACGGCAGGGTGGACGTAGGCGTTTTGCGTCAAGACGACGAGTACTCTTACCTGGGCCGTTGAGGAGTTGAACGCCTGGCTCGCCGGGGCCTTTTTGACATTCGGCACCGCCGAAGTAGGGGTCAAAAGTTATCATTGGGGCGCAGGGGAGGTATAAATGGAGTTTGACAGCATCCTCGCGGATGAGATTGACCAATTGGTTGCAACTAGCTGAGCTATTCCTATCTTGGGGTCCGGTGGTGTTCCTGCGCTCCTCGCTCGTCGTCAACGTGCAAGAAACGCTAACCGTTGTTCGATACTGTTGAGTTCAGCCTGGTTGCGTGGGCGCTGGCCTGCCCAGGGACATCGGGCTCCATTTGGACATATGTGTTGATGGTAACGAGATCGGACCTGCCCCCTAAGCACAAACTAGCAGGGGCACCGTCGCTCAATGGGAAAAATGGAGTTGCCTGGAACTCCCTGAATCAGGCGATCACATCATTCCAAAGGCTCTGGCAACTCTTCACGTCAACAAGACCGATAAACTCGGGACCTATATCGAGCGAAACATCTGGGTGAGTCACCGGCAATAGACCGCCATGCGCTACTCGTTCGAGCGGGGTAGGTCTGCCACGACTCGCGAAAATCAGAGAAGGGAGCGCAACTTTGTGAGCCGGTGCGTGTTCTCGCCACTGCGCCAATGCCTAGATGGATTTCACCATCCGGGTGGAAACAGGGCCACTTGGCACCGCTCCTCTTACCGTCCACCGCTTGTTGCTTTTCGCCCTATCGACCGGCGCCGTCGGTCCACTTGTGTAGGTAACTTGCGACGTCGATGCGGGTAAATTGGGCGGCCTATTGACCGAGCACCACCGTGTCCCGAGTTTGCCGAAGCAGGCAGGCTGTTTTAGATTCTGCCCAGGTAGAAGGTTGCCTGACTGTAAGCGGACATTCAACACTGCAGGCATGCCGACTATACATTGAGCGGGTGCGGACACCCTTTCCCCATCTGCGGCTCCGCCTTTTACCTCGCCGGTCCCCAGCCCAGGGGCATTAATTTGGACTGGGGACTTTGGCGTGGTGCCCTGGGGAAGGGGATTTTGTCTCGAGAGGCCACTCGAGAATCTATTTTGCCGTTTTACGGAGGCGGAACCTGGCAGGCTTGAGGTGCTGCTCACCGAGGGATAGCAGTGTGACTATGTCAATCGATGGCAAAAGTTAGCTCCTCGTTTCAGCTTTCTTGTTCTTCTTCGAAGTTAATCCATGATTTTCCGGGTACTGAACGGGCTGCTTCAAATGCCTTTTGGGCTTCTTCTAGCCGGAACTCCCCGCGAATAATTTTTGAGAGAGATCGAGGTGGCTTGGCCATTACTGACGCAAAGTCAATGGGGTGATCGTAGATCATCGATCCCCGTATGGTGAGTCGATTTCGAACTACGCTAGCCGGGGTTATTTTTGCTGGATCCGTCGAAAGTCCCAATAATGTAACAACTCCTCCAGGGTGGACAAGTTCGAGCGCCGTTTCCATCCCTACCGAGGTGCCAGAAGTTTCGAAGCATTGGTGGTAATCAACCAAGTTAGAGCTATCGTGAGCGGTCGCTCCTAGATCCTTAGCTAATTCAGACCTAGCAACGTGTGGTTCCATGAAATATACATTCAAACCTTGTTCCACTAACAGGGTGATGAGCATCAGGCCAGTCGAGCCAGCCCCGACGACTAGGGCATTTTGACCACTTTTGGCTTTGGACCTGCGAAAAGCTGCGGCTCCTACGGTATATGGTTCGAGACAGATCAGTTCTCTAGTTGGTAGTTCTGTAGGTGCGACCCAGGCAAATTCTGAAGGAACGCACACGTAGTCCGCAAGTAGTCCTGGAGTAGTCATCCCGATAATGATCCTGTTTTCACAGCCTGAGGTTTGACCGGAAAGGCATGGAGCACATTGCATGCAGCAGTAGTTTGGTTCAACCACGACACGAGAACCAATCTGTTTGTTGGTGACGTCGCTCCCAACTTCCACGATTACTCCAACGGCTTCGTGGCCCATTACCCAAGGGTAGCTTGGTACCTCTCGATGACCAAAGAAGACGCTGAGGTCGCTTCCACAAACGCCAACCCCTGTAATCCGAAGCAACACCTCGTTGGGTTTTGGGCTCGGAATCGGGGCATCGATGATTTCGACATGTCCTGTTTCTACTAGTGCCAGGGTCCTCATCGTCGTGCTAACTCCTTCGTGGAACTGAGAGATTTTGTTTTCATTTTTCGTCGCCCCACATGGAGACGCCCCTCAGCATCAGCGTCTTGACATAGGTATAATCCTCAATCATCCACCTCGGAGATTCCCTACCTATCCCCGAGTCCTTTACTCCACCAAATGGGGCATGATCCAGGCGGTAGTTTGACGAGCCATTTACTACGAGTCCGCCTACCTCAAGTTCACGCCAGGCCAGAAATACCTTTTTCAGGTCATTGGTGAAAATTCCCGCCTGGAGCCCATAGTTGCTCTCATTGCACTCGATCAGTACGTCCTCAAAGGTTCTAAAAGGAACTGCAGCAACCAATGCGCCGAATGCCTCCTCGGCGATGACCTTAGAGTTTTTGGGGGGACCGGCAATGACGGTTGGCGTTACTGTTGCGCCGTCCCTTGTGCCGCCCGTGGTGATAGTAGCTCCCATCTGACGGGCTTCCTCGGTCCAAAGACGGATCCTTTCCGCTGCCTGTTCGTCTACCATCGCTCCGACGTCGGTAGTCTCATCCAAAGGATCGCCTATTTTGAGCTGCTTTACCTTTGAAGTTAATAAACCAACGAAGGAATCGAAGATTGAGTCATGCACATAGATTCTCTGGACAGAAATGCAACTCTGACCCGAATTTGAGAAGCCAGTCCTAGCACAGTTTTCGGCCGCCAACTCCAAGTCGGCATCTTCGCAGATAATGGTGGCCGCATTTCCGCCAAGTTCAAGCACGAGACGCTTGGGACCTGCAGTTTTCGCAACTTGTTCACCAGCCCTCGCACTTCCAGTGAAGCTTATTGCGGATATCTCTCCGGCTCCAGCGAGGATGGACCCAACTTCGGCCCCGCCATGGAGGATCTGTACGGCTTCGAAGGGCATTCCAGCATCCAACAGCAGCGACACGATTGCATTTGATACCGCGGGTGCCTGTGGGGGAGTCTTCACGATGGTGGTATTTCCAGCGGCAAATGAAGCACCGAGCTTATGGGCAAGCAGGTTGGCTGGCGCATTGAACGGTGTGATTGTCAACACGACACCTACGGGAGCTCGATAAGTAAAGGCGGTCGTGCCGCGCCCCCTCTCCCATCCTTCCGCACCGAGCACTTCTCCACCCATTCTCCTGGCTTCGTCGGCACAGATTGCAAAAGTGTCGGCGACGCGAACCATCTCGCCCCGAGAATCTTTGAGTGGTTTACCCAGTTCAAGAGCGAGCATTTTTGCAATCTCGTCCCTCCGAGTGATGGCGAGTTCCGCCGCCTTCTCGAGGATTGCCGCCCTTTTGGCTGGGGTCATTTGCCTGACCACGCTAGCGCCGGCTTTTGCAAAGGAAAGTGCCTCGTCGATGGTTTCTCTATTTGGCACGAGGGCCTTGGAGACGACCTTCTTGAGGTAAGGACCGATTCTGTCCTGCCAGACGCCTTCTTCGACCCACTCACCTCCCACGAGAGACGGTGCAGCTAGGACTTCTATATCTGAACTTTGTCTTTCCATCTCTCCTACTTTACCCCTAAAGTGATCCGTCTGATGAAATAGCGGGACTATATGGTGGACTCATGCTAGCATATACGGCTGTGACGGAAAACACAACCAGTCGGAGCATGGATATCGAGTGCCAAGCGAACCCTGCGGAGATAGTTAGATATTCTGAAGACGATTGCAGCCTGGTGTGGCGTACTCCGAACCTTCTAGCACGCTCGACTCGATCTTTGAAACTACCTGAATCGGTCTCGCCAGCTGAAGATAGAGGCTCACCACCGCTTCGCAGTCTTAGGCATGGTGATCCACTGGGAGGCACCGTGGTGTCACAGGAAAATATAAGGGTTTCCGAAAGTAATGCGAATTTTGAAGACTTCTTCGTAGGACTCGGCTGCGAATTTCTGGTTAGCACTTACTTCAAATTCAACCAAAGGTTGGCTAGGGACTTCGGTTACGTTTCGGGATTCGACAGTAGCAGCGGACCCGATGGTGGCTGGAGTGGAGATCCTTCGCCTTCTGGGACCGTCGGCGCCCCAGTGTGTCGAGATAAGGCCCGGGAAGTAGCAGGGACCGACCAACTATCCGCCGACATAGAACAGCGCAGATCTAAGCAGCTAAAGAGGCTGGTCGATCAGAAGATTTGATTGTAGCCACAGAGGGGGATTGCCTCGAAGGCCAAGGAGGAGGAAAAAGTAGTGAGTAGTGGCCCATTGCAAGGTATCAGGGTTTTGGATTTGACTAACGTGCTAGCCGGCCCTTACTGCAGTTATCAGCTTTCACTATTCGGAGCCGAGATTATCAAGGTCGAGATTCCTAATAGTGGAGACTTAGCCAGGCAGCTTGGTGCTGATTCTCAACTGAATGCAGAACTCTTGGGAGCCTCATTTCTTGCTCAAAATGCAGGAAAGAAGTCGATAGAGCTAGACCTAAAAGACCAGGATAACCGCAAGACCATGGTGAGATTACTTGAGACTTCTGACGTTGTACTTGAGAATTTCCGACCAGGTGTCATGGACCGCCTCGGCTTCGGATGGGAAAGGTTAAAGGAAATTAACCCTCGGATAATCTATTGTGCTATCTCAGGCTTTGGTCAAACCGGTCCGATGAGATCACGGCCAGCGTATGACCAGATTATCCAGGGCCTTTCGGGGATGATGAGTGTCACGGGTTCGGGCGACGTAACACCATTGAGGGCCGGCTTTCCTGTCTGCGATACCGTAGGAGGACTCGTAGCAGCGATGGCCATTTCCGCTGCACTCGCAGGGAGGGCCAAGAGTGGAGTGGGTCACTTTCTTGATATTTCGATGCTGGAAGCTTCGGCCTCAGCGATGGGCTGGGCGGTTTCAAACTACCTAATAACCGGCGAGACGCCAAGTCCAATGGGAAATGACAATGCGACCGCGGCACCTTCTGGAACCTTTTCAACGGGAAATGGCCTTGTCAACATTGCGGCTAACAAGCAGGAGCAATTCGAGACGCTCTGTCGCCTTATCGGTAGGGAGGAACTGATAACCGATCCGAGGTTCAAGGAGAGGGATTCACGTAAGACCAATCGAGACGAATTGAACGCCGAGATTTCGCTAGGCCTAAGTAGCAAAGAGGCTTCTGAGTGGGAGGTCATCCTTTCAGATGCTGGCGTTCCAGCAGCGAGGGTTCTCACCGTGCCGCAAATGGTCGAGTTGGACCAATTGGCATATCGGGAGTTTTTCACCGAAGTTCCTTTTCCGGAGCATCCAGGCCGCAGGCTAAGAGTTAGCGGCAACGGGGTGATGATCGACGGTATGCCATTAAAGGCTTCTGGCCCTCCACCGATCCTGGGGGAGCACACTAAAGAGATACTCGAGTCCCTGGATTAGTTCATGAAAAACAGCGAAGGCCAGATGTGAAGTTGAGCGTTTGGGCCATACTGGCCAAAAAGGGAGAGTCCGAATGAGTGATTCAGTGCAAGAGTTTAAGCAGGAGATGGCATCGTGGTGGGCCACTGAGATATCGGATATTGCGCCCGGCTCTATCCGCTTGAGGGGTCACGATATCGAGGAGTTGATGGCTGAGTGGGATTTCGTTTCAGTGATTGGACTGATGCTGGGCCGAAGGAGACCAAGTGAAATCGAAGGCAGGTTGCTCAATGCAGCGCTAGTTGCGTCGGTTGACCACGGGCCACAGGCTCCATCGATAGCGGCGGCCCGGATGGCGGCTACTTGCGGAGTAGGACTGAACAACGCCGTAGCGACCGGGGTGAATCTACTAGGTGATACCCATGGCGGGGCGGGCCAACAGTGTGTCGAACTGCTATACGAGATAGATGAACAGCGGGCCGAGGCGGGATCGCTTGACGAAGCAGTCACGAAAGTTATAGGTCGCTGGCGCACAAAGACAAAGTATCTGCCCGGTTTTGGCCATCGATTTCATCCGAGGGACCCGAGGCGTGACCCGATGATCGGCATGCTAAACGAAGCGGTAGCCGCAGGTGCGATTTCGGGTAAGTATCTCGAAGCCGGCTTGGCAATAGAGCGGAACTTATCCGAGGGGCGTTCCCGGCCGATACCGATGAATATCGACGGGGCTACCGCCATAGTCTACGCAGAGCTTGGATTTCCGGCCCCCCTTGCCAGGGGACTGTTTGTGCTCGCCAGGAGCGTTGGGCTAGTAGCCCATGCTTGGGAGGAGACGCAGTCTAATTCGAGGATCAAGGGACCAATGCCGAAGTCAATCCTGCCGAGTTATGTCGGTCCGAATCCCAGAGCGTGAAATTAGCAGTTCGTTGATATAACCTAAGCGGAGTTGCTGGGTACATTGATCTGCTAATCGGAAGGCGAAATTGGGTTTTTCAGCATTTCCTTTAAAGCCTTTG